>JBJTWS010000182.1:0-15469 GCA_046081905.1 Synechococcus sp.
ACAGCGGCCTCAAGGTGCCGCTGACGCGGGTGGTGGTGAGCCTGGCGCCGGCGGATCTGCGCAAGGAGGGGCCCTGGTTCGACCTGCCCTTCGCCCTGGGGCTGCTGATCGCCAGCGGCCAGCTGCCCGGCGGGCGGGTGGAGGGGGTCTGGTGCGCGGCCGAGCTGGGGCTCGATGGGCGCCTGCGCCCCGTTCGGGGCGTGCTGGCCCAGGCCCTGGCGGCCGCCCGCTGCGGCGCCCGGGCCCTGCTGGTGGCAGCGGAGAACGGGGCCGAGGCCGCCCTGGTGGAGGGTCTGCCGGTCTGGCCGGCAAAGGATCTGGGGGAGGTGCTGCGGGTGCTGGAGGATCCGCGGCTCGCCGCGGTCCCCACCGGGGCCACGGGCCTGACCCCGATGCTGGCCAGGGAGCACCCCGCGGGGCCCCACCCCCCGGACCTGGCGGATGTGGAGGGTCAGTGGCACGGCCGCCGCGCCCTGGAGATCGCCGCCGCCGGCCAGCACCACCTGCTGCTGGTGGGGCCGCCCGGCAGCGGCAAGACCATGCTGGCCCGCCGTCTGGCAGGCCTGATGCCGCCCCTGGCCCGAGAGGAGGCCCTGGAGGTGATGCAGCTCCACTCGGTAGCCGGGCTGCTGCCGGGGGCCGAGCTGCGGAGTGGGGCCAGCCTGCTGCGGCAGCGCCCCTTCCGGGCGCCGCACCACAGCTGCTCCGGCGCGGCCCTGGTGGGGGGCGGCGCCCTGCCGCGGCCCGGGGAGCTCAGCCTGGCCCACCAGGGGGTGCTCTTCCTCGATGAGCTCACCGAGTTCCGCCGGGATGTGCTCGAACTGCTGCGCCAGCCCCTCGAGGAGGGGGAGGTGTGGATCAGCCGCAGCCGGCTGCGCTGCCGCTTCCCCTGCCGCACCACCCTGGTGGGGGCCACCAACCCCTGCGCCTGCGGCTGGTACGGCGATCCCGAACGGACCTGTCGCTGCGGCGAGCGGCAGCGGCGGCGATACTGGGCCCGCCTCTCGGGGCCGCTGCTGGATCGGATCGACCTGCAGGTGGTGATGCGGCGCCCCTCGGCCGCGGCCCTGGCCCGGCGCTACGGGGCGGAGGCGCAGGCCGGCAGTCAGGCCGGCAGTCAGAGCGAAACCAGTGCCGTGGTGGCGGCCCGGGTCGCCGCGGCGCGGGAGCGGATGGGGCGGCGCAATCCCCACGGCTGGGCCAACGCCCGGGTGCCGGTGGCGGCCCTGCGGGAGGTGCTGGAGCCCACCGCGGCGGCCCTGGAGCTCTGGCAGGCGGGAGCCCAGGGCCGGGGGCTCAGTGCCCGCTCCGCTGAACGGGTGCTGCGGGTGGCCCGCACCATCGCCGATCTGGCCGGAGAACACCGTGTGGGCAGCGCCGCGGTGGCGGAAGCCCTGGGCTTCCGCTCCTTCGATGGCGTTGCTGATGGTGTGGCCGAGGGCGGAGCCTCTGAGCTCGTGCGCTGAGCGGCAACATGCTCAGCGGCGGCGGTGCGGACGGTCGCGGTAGGGCTGCACGCCCACGGGGGGAGGCAGGTGCCGGTTCTCCTCGCGGGGGTTCCCGAGGGCGTGGCCCACCATGTCACTGAGCCAGTGCCAGAAGGGGGCCAGGGGGGAGCGGATCTCCGGCAGCGGCAGGGCCACGGCGGAGGGTCGGGCCAACAGCGGTTCCATGGTCCCAGAGGCGGTGGATCTTCCCAGCCTGGGGGGAAAGGTCCACTCTGAACACAGGTAAAAACACCCGCCCGCAGCCAGCCAACCGGCCCCAGACCAGCCTCACGGGCTGCCCAGCAAAAAATCCCGGCCGCCACAGCGACCGGGACAGAGTCATCGCACGCTGGACAACCAGCTCAGCGACGGCGACGGCGCTGCTGGGCCTTGCGCTTGTACTTCTCGGTGGGTGTTTCGTGGTGGCGCAGGCGCTTGAGGTCGGCGAAGATCCCGGCCTTGGACACCTGGCGCTTGAACCGGCGCAGGGCCGACTCGATCCCTTCGTTTTCGCCGACAGTGACCTGGGTCATGAAGCGCTGCAAGACAGTTCAGAGTGGCCCACCCTAGCAACCGGGTGGTCCCTCACCCCTGGCCCGGCGCCGTGACCGCAGCCTGGGAATCAGAGGGCCAGCCATCGCGGTAGAGGTACACGTGGCCCAGGGCCCGGTTGCCGAAGTGGCGCCGCATCAACTTCCAGCCCGGCTCCAGTTCGAACTTGAGAAAGCCACTGCCCACCCCCTGGGTGCGGGCCACCACCATGTCCGAACCGGCGCCGGCCTTGGTGGGAATCGCCATCAGCAGGGTGTCGTCGTTGGCCTTGATCACGCTGAGGCGGTACACGGTGCCCAGGTCGCTGTCACCGACGCGCACGGAATAGCCGTTGGCATCGATGAAACGGCTGCAGATGCCCGTGAAGTCGAACTGGGCCAGCAGCGGATCCACCGGTGCGGGCTTGCCGGCGCCCACCGCAAAGCAGGGACGGGTGGCCTTCACCTGTTCATAGATGTTCAGCTGCGCCCGGCTGCCGTCGCCGATCGGGGCGGACACCAGCACGAAGCGATCCTGCTGCACTTCCCCCACCTGGAACAGGGAGGTGGCGCGCACCGCCGTGGGCAGCAGGGCAGCGCCACCACCGGCGAGCAGCAGGGCGGCGGACCCCAGCAGGGCCAGCGACCTGGAGCGTGGAGGGATCGAGCGGATCACGGTGGGACAGGCAGGGGACTGGTGAGGAAAATCGTATGCAGGCACACCGGGGCGCACCAGCCGGCACCGCCCAATCCTCAAGCCGGCTTGTTGATCCGGATCGCCACCAGCAGGGCCAGCACGGTGCCCGGCAGGCTGCCGCCCAGGATCCAGCGGGTCGTGGTCACGCCGAGGTCGGGATCGCCGTAGGCGAGTTCGAACACCGAGCCGGTGGCGGCGATTCCGAGCAGGCAGGCCAGGGCGAGGAAGACCCCCGCCAGCGGTTTCATCGGCATGGGAGACGCAGCAGGGAGCGAGGGGTCCGGGAGCTCAGAGCACCGGCACCACATCGTTGTGGCGGAAGCCGTGCTGCTGGAGTTCCTCCTCGAGGCTCAGCTTGTCGGTGACCCGATCCACGAAAAGCACCCCGTTGAGGTGGTCCATCTCGTGCTGGATGCAACGGGCCAGCAGACCATCGGCGCGGAGGCGGCGGGGACGGCCCATCTCATCGCGGAAGCTCACCTCCACCCGGCTGGGCCGCACCACGTTCAGGTACACGCCCGGAATGCTGAGGCAGCCCTCCTCATAGGTGTCGATCGTGGCGCTGGCGCCCACCACCTCGGGGTTGATCAGCACCATCGGCGGGGTGGCCGCGTTCTCGGGGTCGAGGTCGATCACCAGCAGCTGCTGGTGCACGCCCACCTGGGGGGCCGCCAGGCCGATGCCCTTGGCGCTGTACATGCTGCGGAGCATGTCGCGGGCCAGATCGCGCACACCCTCATCCACCTTGCCGATGCGCCGGGCGGGGGTGCGCAGCACCTGGTCGCCCAGGGTGTGGATGTTGAGCGGCGGGGACTCGAGCGCTTCCTTGGGCACCTGCACGGCGCGGTTCTGCTGCTCCGCCGATCGGGCCAACTGGGCGAAGCTGCGGGCCAAGGCGCCACCTGAAACGATGGCATCGATTCTAGGTGTCGTGCCCGGACGTGGATGCGATGACGCGGCAGCAGCCCCGGGAACCGCTCCCGGCGGAGCGGGTGGTGGGGCGCACTCCGGTGCTCAAGGAACCCCTGCTGGAGGGGGGGCACCTGTTCTGGCTGGAGCAGCGTCCCCAGGAAGGAGGGCGCACCACCTTGATGCTGCGCCCCCGCGGCCCCAGCGAAAGCCCTGAGGCGGGGGCTGCCGGGGAAGCCCCCGCGGCGATCGAACTCACCCCCGGCGACTGGAACCTGCGCAGCCGCGTGCACGACTACGGCGGCGGCGTGTTCACCGTGCGGGGCGACACGGCCGTGGTGGTGGCCGACGCGGACCGCTGCCTCTGGGTCCTTCCCCTGGCGGATCCCCGCGGGGCGGGCGCGGCCGCGCGGCGCCTCACCGCCCCGGATCCGGGGCGGCAGTTCGCCGATGGCCTGATCGATGCGGCCCGGGGGCGCTGGATCGGCGTGATGGAGGCCGAGGGGCGGGATCACCTCGTGGCCGTGCCCCTGGCGGGCGGGGAGCCGCAGGTGCTGCACCGGGCGACCGATTTCTGTGGCTACGCGGTGCTCAGCCCGGACGGCCGGTACCTGGCCTGGGTGGAGTGGCAGCAGCCCTCGATGGCCTGGGAGCAGAGCCAGCTCTGGCTGGGGCGCCTGGAGGCAAACGGATCCCTCACCCCCTGCCGGCCCCTGGCGGGCACCGCCCAGGCGGAGCGAGGCTGCTCGGTGTTCCAGCCCCTCTGGCTGCCGGACGGAGCCCTGGTGGTGGCCAACGACCGCAGCGGCTGGTGGAACCTCGAGCGGCTCTCCGCCGACGCGGTCGCCGCCGCAGCCGCCGCGGCCGCCGCAACCGCTGGGCAGGAAGGGGAACTGCCCTGGGAGCCCCTGCTGCCGATGGAGGCGGAGTTCGCCATGCCCCAGTGGGTGTATGGCATGCGCACCACCGCCTGCGACGGCCGCACCCTGGTGGCGGCCGCCTGCCGGGGGGGGCGCTGGGAGCTGGGGGCCGTTCCCCTGCCCCCGGGCTCCGGGGACTGGAGCCCCCTCCCCCTCCCCTTCGACGACCTGGCCATGGTGCAGGCGGAGGCCGGCCGGCTGGTGTGCGTGGCCAGTGGCCCCACCGCCGGGCAGGGGCTGCTGGAGGTGGAGCTGGCCACGGGCCGCTGGCAGCACCGGCCGGTGGAGCCGCCCCCCCTGCCCCTGGAGGCCATCAGCCGCCCGGAGCCCCTCTGGTTCGCCGGCCACGGCGGCCTCCCCACCCACGCTTGGTACTACCCCCCTGCGGGCGGCGGCCACCCGGGGGCGCCGCTGCTGGTGAAGAGCCACAGCGGCCCCACCGCCATGGCCCGCACGGGGCTGAACCCGGCGATCCAGTACTGGACCTCCCGGGGCTGGGGGGTGGTGGATGTGAACTACGGCGGCTCCACCGGCTTCGGGCGGGCCTACCGGGAGCGGCTGAACGGCGGCTGGGGGGTGGTGGACGTGGCCGACTGCGCCGCCGCCGCCCTCGCCCTGGTGGCGGCCGGCCGCACCGGCACCGATCGGATCGCGATCGAGGGGGGCAGCGCCGGCGGCTTCACCACCCTGGCGGCGCTCTGCTTCACGAATGTGTTCCGCGCCGGCGCCTGCCGCTACGGCGTGGCCGACCTGGCCGCCCTGGTGGCGGACACCCACCGCTTCGAGGCCCGCTACCTCGATGGCCTGGTGGGGCCCTGGCCCGAAGAGCGGGAGCTCTATGAACAGCGCTCCCCGCTGCACCAGGCGCACCGGATCCGCACGCCGGTGATCTTCTTCCAGGGCAGCGAAGACCGGGTGGTGCCCCCGGAGCAGACCGCCTCGATGGCCGATGCCCTGAAGGCCCAGGGGATCCCGGTGGAGGTGCGGCTGTTCGAGGGGGAGGGCCACGGCTTCCGCGATGGCGCCGTGCAGCGGCAGGTGCTGGAGGAAAACGAGGCCTTCTTCCGGCGGATGCTGGCCCTCGGGGAGGCCCCGTGAGGCGGCAGGCTGGGCTCCGCCGCGGCGTTCGGACCCCGAACGGCGGCAGCCGGAGATGACTGTGCTCGAGCTGGTGCTGGCGATCGGCCTGCTGCCTCTGCTGCTGGGGCTCGGGGTGGCCGTGGGGCAGGCCCTGGGCATGCGGCGCTGGGGGCTGCCGGAGGCGCTGCTGGCCGGGGCCTTCGGCCTGCTGATCGCCCCGGCGGGCCTGGTGCCGCTGCTGCCCCAGGGCGTGATCGACCTCTGGGCCGAACTGCCCCTGCACTGCTCACCCTGGTGTTCGCCACCCTGCTGCTCGGCAAGCCGTTGCCGAAGCTCGCGGGCCTCTGGCGGCCGCTCACGGCGCAGATCTCCCTGGCGCTCACCCTCGCCTTCGGCCAGTTCGTGGTGGGCGGGGCAGTGGTGCTGCTGCTGCAGCCCCTGCTGGGGGTGAGCCCCGTGATG
Organism: Synechococcus sp.; assembly: GCA_046081905.1. Taxonomy (GTDB): domain Bacteria; phylum Cyanobacteriota; class Cyanobacteriia; order PCC-6307; family Cyanobiaceae; genus CBW1002. The sequence goes on from JBJTWS010000182.1 coordinate 6,086, forward strand.
GCCTGCCTGATCGAGGTGGCCTACGAGGGGGGCCACGGCTCCGCCGCCGCCATGGGTCCCACCTACGAGCGCCTCGGGCTGGAGGGGGGCGAACCCCTGGGGCTGGCCATGGCCACGGTGGGCCTGCTGGCCTCCACCCTGGTGGGCGGCGTGGTGGTGGTGCTGGCCCGCCGATTCGGCTGGCTGCGCTTCCCCGACCTGGTGCTGGAGGAGGTGGTGAGCGCCGTGGAGGAGGAGGCCGCCCCGCTCGAGAGCCATGCGCCCCAGCTGGTGGAGAGCCCCACGGTGGCGGCCCCGGCCCTGCTGCGGCAGCTGGCCGACTGGGCCGTGAACCTCGCCCTGGCGGGGGTGGCGGTGGTGTTCGGCTGGGTGGCCCTGCAGGCCCTGCGCTGGATCGCCGATGGCGTGGGGGGGGGCTTCGCCGTGGTGATCGATGCCCTGCCGGTGTTCCCCCTGGCCCTGGTGGGTTCGCTGCTGGTGCGGCTCGCACTGGAGCGCAGCGGCCGGGTGGCGTGGGTGTCGACCTCGATCCAGGGGCTCACCGCCACCCTCTCGGCCGACCTACTGATCACCGGCGCCACCGCCTGCCTCGACCTCTCCCTGCTGGCCCACGACTGGCTGCCGCTCTCGGCCCTGGCGGGGGCCGGGCTGGTGTGGAACCTGCTGGTGGTGCTGCTGATCGGTCCGCGGATCCTGCCCTTCGACTGGTTCGAGCGGGGCATCCTCGAGTTCGGCCAGGCCACGGGGGTGGCGGCCAGTGGCCTGCTGCTGCTGCGCATGGCCGACCCCGGCGACCGCAGCGACGCCCTGCAGGCCTTCTCGATGAAACAGATGCTGCTGCAGCCGCTGATCGCCGGCGGGGTGGTGACCGTGGTGGCGCCGCTGGCGATCACGGGGCTGGGGCTGCCCCTCTGGACCGGCCTCTGCCTGGCCCTGGTGCTGCTGTGGATCGGCCTGGGCCTGCTGCTGGCCCGGCTGGCGCCCTGATCTCCGCCGGCCTTCAGGCGCCCCGCAGCCCGTACTGGAGGGAGTTCATCCGCTCCAGCACGCGGGCCATCTCCGCGGCATCCAACCGTGGCGGCTCCCCCAGCTGCAGGGCCTGCAGGTACATGTGCGCCAGGGCCTCCACCTCCACCGCCAGCCGCAGGGCCTGCTCCGGCGTGCGCCCCAGGGTCACCTGGCCGTGCTGGGCCAGCAGGCAGGCCAGCCTCCCCTCCAGGGCGGCCACAGCATGGTCCGACAGCTCCTGGCCGCCGAAGGTGGCGTAGGGGGCGCAGCGGATGTCGGCGCCACCGGCGGCCACCACCATGTAGTGGAAGGGCGGGATGCCGCGGCCATGGCAGGCCAGGGCCGTGGCCTGAATCGAATGGCAGTGCAGCACCGCGTCGATCTCGGTCCGGCGGCGCAGCAGATCGGCGTGGAGCCGCCACTCCGAGGAGGGGCGCCGCTGGACTGGATCCGGCTGCTCGGGATCCGGCGGCAGCAAACGCCCCTCGAGATCGAGGGCCACCAGGTCCTCCGGCTCCATCTGCTCGAACGGCAGGGAGGTGGGGGTGATCAGGAAGCCGCCCTCCACCCGGGCCGAGAGGTTGCCGGAGGTGCCCTGGTTGAGCCCGGAGCGGTTCAGGCGCCGCGCCACGGCCACCAGCTCCTGGCGCAGGGCGGCCACCGAACCACTCAGTTGCGCAGGCATTCGTCCTGCTCCGGGATGTACATCCAGTCCGGCAGGCAGTCGTCGCCGGTGGGCTTGGGGTAGGTCCAGCCCGGGGCGGAATCCGGGTTGACACAGGCGGTGCCGAGCAGCTGGAAGCCGGCCGGACAGCCGCCCGCCGGGCTGGGCGGGATCACCTGGGCCGAGGCGGGCAGGGCGCCCAGCAGGGGAGCGCCCGCCAGGGCCAGCAGGGCGAGCAGGCCACCCGGAGAGCGGGGGGAACGGAACGGAAACGCATCGGCCATGGCCGGGTCCGGGGGCGGCTGAACCCAGGCTAGGAAGAGCGCCTCACGGCGGGAGCAGCCCCATGGACGGATCCTCGATGCAGGCGATCAGCACCGTGCCGGGCCTGGGGCTCGATCACCCCGATACCTTCCGACTCACGGAGCTGCCCCGGCCGGAGCCAGGCCCGCGCGACCTGCGGGTGGGGGTGGAGGCGGTGGGCATCAACCCGATCGACACCAAGATCCGGCAGGGTCCGCTGGAGCGCGGTGCCGATGGGGAGCCCCTGCCGCGGGTGCTGGGCTGGGATGGCGCCGGGACCGTGGAGGCGGTGGGGGAAGCGGTGCAGCGCTTCCGGGTGGGCGATGCGGTGATGTTCGCCGGCGACATCACCCGGCCGGGCTGCTGCGCCGAGGCGGTGCTGGTGGACGAGCGGATCGTGGGCCCGAAGCCGGCGGGCCTGTCGATGGCGGAGGCCGCCGCCCTGCCCCTGCCGGGGCTCACCGCCTGGGAGGCCCTCTTCGAGCAGCTGGGGTTCGATCCGCAGGGCGCCGACGCGGGCCGCCGGCTGCTGGTGATCAACGGAGCCGGTGGGGTGGGTTCGGTGGCGATCCCGCTGGCCAAACAGGCGGGGCTGCAGGTGATCGCCACCGCCTCGCGCCCCGCCAGCCAGGCCTGGGTGCGCCAGCTGGGGGCCGATGCGGTGCTCGATCACAGCCAGCCGCTGCCGCCGCAGCTGGAGGCCCTCGGGATCCCCGAGGTGGACGCCATCGCCAACTTCCACGCCACTGAGGCCCACTGGGAGGCGATGGCGGAGCTGATCCGGCCCCGGGGCAGCCTGGTGGCCCTGGTGAGCAGCCGCACCCCGCTCGACCTGAACTGGCTCAAGGCCAAGAGCGTACGCTTCTGCTGGGAGTTCGTGTTCACCCGCCCCCAGTTCCGCACCCACGACATGGCGGAGCAGGGGCGGATTCTGGAAGCCCTGGCGGCGCGGGTGGAGCGTGGGCAGCTGAGCAGCCCGCTGCGCACCTGCCTGGAGCCGATCGGAGCGGAGAACCTGCGCCGGGCCCATGCCCTCTTGGAAGAAGGCCACAACATCGGCAGACTGATTCTCCAGGGCTGGCCAGACTGAGGGCTCAGCTCGCAGACGCTACGGGCCGACGAATCAACGTGAAGGAACTCCGTACCACCAGGACCACCGGGGCGGCCCCTGCCGGGGACGCCTCTCTGGATGTGCCCCGGGCGAAGCACCTGCGAGGTGCGTTCGTGGCAGGGATCACCATCTTCTCGGTGGCGGCCGGTGCCCTCTGGGTCACCTACCGGGTGGCCAAAACCGCGATCCTGGAACACCACCAGCAGATGCAGCTGGGCATGACCCGGCTGGGCGCCTCTGAACTCGACGCAGAAGGCCTGCAGAAGCTGCAGCACAGCGACCAGACCGGGAGTCCCCTGTACCGCAGCCTCAGCCAGCCGCTGCTGGCCCTTCGCCGCAGTTTGCCCAGCATCTACTACGCCTACACCCTCTCCCCCTCGCCTGCGGGTCTGCGCTTCGGGCTTGATAGCTCCTACTACGTGCGGAGCTCCGGCGACACCGCCGAGACCGAGATCGCCCGCGTGGGCGAACTCTATCCCGAGGCCCCGGCCGCAGCCATACGGGCCATGCGCAGCGGCAGCGGCGAGGCCAGCCTCCCCTACACCGACCGCTGGGGAAGCTTCATCAGCACCTTCGCCCCCGTGCGCGACCGTACCGGCAAGACGGTGGCCCTGCTGGGCCTGGATGTGCGGACCAAGGATATGGACGAGCACCAACTGCCGCTGCGCCTCACGGTGATCCTGGCCCTGGTGGCCTCCGGGGGGCTCGCGACAATGGCGGGCATCGACAACTACCGCTCCATGCGGGCCCAGGACGCAGCCCTGCGGGAGCAGAGCAGGGCCCGGGCTCTGGCGGAGGAGGCAGCCGCGGCGGCCGCGGCCGCCGATCAGATCAAGAGCGACTTCATCGCCACCCTCAGCCACGAGATCCGCACACCGCTGAACGGCGTGCTCGGCATGACGGATGTGGTACTCGCCACCCCCCTGACCGAGCAGCAGCGCGAGTGCCTGCAGACCGTCAAGAGCAGCGGGAAAACCCTGCTGGCCGTACTGAACGACATCCTCGATTTCTCGAAGATCGAGTCGGGCAAGCTCGCCATCGAGGCACAGACCTTCCCGCTCGTTCCGCTGCTGGAGGGGGTGCTGGATCTGTACGCGGGCTCCGCCCGGAGCCAGGGGCTCGAGCTGGTGCTCTGGGTGGCACCCGGGGTACCGCAGGAGATCCGCACGGATCCCACGCGGTTGCGGCAGATCCTGATGAACCTGATCAGCAATGCGGTGAAGTTCACCCCCAGCGGCTCGATCGTGCTCAAGGTGGATCCCCAGCCCGGCACTCCCGCGAGGCTGCGCTTCGAGGTGCAGGACACCGGCGCGGGCATTCCGGCGGAAAATCTGCCCCTGCTGTTCGAGCCCTTCAGCCAGGCGGACACCTCCACCACGCGCCGGCATGGCGGCAGCGGCCTCGGCCTGGCGATCTCCCGCCAGCTGGCCGAGGCCCTGGGGGGCACCATCTCGGTGAGCAGTGTGGTGGGTAGCGGCAGCCGCTTCCGCCTCGAGCTTCCCCTCGCCGCGCCGGAGGGCCCCACGGCGGACGCCCTTGGCACACCCGCCGCCCCGGACTACCTGCGGGAGCGGCGGCTCCTGATCGCCCTGGGCGCCCCCGCCAACCGGAGCATGGTGGAGGAAAACGCCCGGCTCTGGGGGCTGGTGCCCCGCTGCGCCGGCAGCACGGCCGAGCTGCTCGAGGAACTCGAACGGGGCGCTGTGGATGCCGTGCTGCTGGACACCTCCCTGGAGGGACTCACGCCGCAGCACGATGCGGCCAGCCTCGCCCGGCAGATCCGCAGCCATCCCGGCCAGAACGCCCCCGTGGTACTCCTCTACCGCTGGCTGGGGGAGGCGCTCGCAGACGAGCAGGAGAGCGCTATCCACACCCTGCTCTTCAAGCCGGTGAAGCCGGCGCCCCTGCGCCAGGCCCTAGAATCCGCCTTCCTTCCCCGGGAGGCCCCGAACGAGATCAACACCCCCCAGGAGAGCACGCCGGCCCGGCAGCCCGAGGTAGGCCCGCTGGCGGAACGCTGCCCGATGCGCGTGCTGGTGGCGGAGGACAACGCCGTGAACCGCCGGGTCGTGGAACTGCAGCTGAAGTGCCTCGGGTACTCCGTGACCTTTGCCCTCGACGGGGAGGAGGCGGTGCACCAGCAGCAGGAAGTGCAGCCCGATCTGATCCTGATGGACCTGCACATGCCCCGCCTGGATGGCCTGGAGGCGACCCGCCGGATCCGGGAGGCCTGCGGCGATTCGAGCCATCCCTGGATCATCGCCCTCACGGCCGACGCCGCGCCCACCACCTGCCGGGCTGCCCTGGCGGACGGGATCAACGACTACCTCACCAAGCCGGTGGGGACGTATGCCCTCACCGCCGCCCTGGAGCACGCCTACCGGTCGATGCGGGAGTCGGCCGCAACGGAGGCATAGAGGCCCGCCAGCCCCTCCTCACTGGCGGGCGCCACCCCCCGCTCGGTGATCAGGGCCGTCACCAGACGGGCGGGGGTCACATCGAAGGCGGGGTTGAAGCCGGCGGATCCGGTGGGGGTGAGCTGCACCACGGCCAGGGCGCCCGCCTCCGGCCCCTCGCAGACCTGCCCCTGGATGCGGGTCACCTCCTCGGCCGAGCGGGCCTCGATCGGCACTTCGGCCACGCCATCGCCGATCGTCCAGTCGATCGTGGAGGCGGGCAGGGCCACGTAGAAGGGCACGCCGTTGTCGTGGGCGGCCAGGGCCTTGAGGTAGGTGCCGATCTTGTTGCACACATCGCCGCGGCGGGTGGTGCGGTCGGTGCCCACGATCACGGCGTCCACCAGGCCGTGCTGCATCAGGTGGCCGCCGGCGTTGTCCACCACCACGGTGTGGGGCACCCCCTCGCGCCCCAGCTCGAAGGCGGTGAGGCTGGCGCCCTGGTTGCGGGGGCGGGTCTCATCCACCCACACATGGATCGGGATGCCGGCCCGGTGGGCCTTGTAGATCGGGGCCAGGGCCGTGCCCCAGTCCACCGTGGCCAGCCAGCCGGCATTGCAGTGGGTGAGCACGTTCAGGGGCTCCGCCTGGCGGGCGGCCGGCCGGGCGGCGGCGCGCTCCCGGAAGAGTGCCAGCCCGTGCTCGCCGATGGCCTCGCACATCGCCACGTCCTCCTCGGCGATGGCGGCCGCCTCGGCCTTCGCCGCCTCGGCCCGCTCCGCCGGCGGCAGCGGCGCCACCCGCTCGCGCACCCGCTCCAAGGCCCAGCGCAGGTTGATCGCCGTGGGCCGGGTGGCATCGAGCTCGGCGAAGGCCGCCGCCAGGGAGGCGTCGGAGGGGTCGGCCTGCAGGGCGAGCATCAGGCCATAGGCGCCGGTGACCCCGATCAGGGGAGCCCCCCGCACCACCATCGAGCGGATCGCCTCGGCCGCCTCGCCGCAGCTGGCCAGGCTGCAGGTGGTGAAGCGGTGGGGCAGCTGGGTCTGATCGATCACGCCCACCGAGGAGCCGCCCTCCTCCAGCCAGATGGTGCGCCAGGGCTTGCCGTCGATGTTCATGGGGCCGCTGCCCGCGTGGGTGTGCCGATCATGTCCGGCCGTGGGGTCCCCTGCGCCATGCTGGCCACACCTGCCGCCACCCGTCCATGGAGCTGCGCCGCCGCCAGCTGCTTCAGCTCGCCGCCGCCGGCCTGGGCGGCGGCTGGCTGCTGAGCCGGCTCCGTGCCCCCACGGCCGCGCTGGCGGCACCACCGGCGGCCGCGCCCGATCTGCGCATTGGCCTGATCAGCGACCTCAACAGCAGCTACGGCTCCACCACCTACATCCCGCAGGTGGCGCAGGGTCTGCGGCAGCTGCTGGCCCGCCGGCCGGCCCTGATCGCCTGCGCCGGCGACATGGTGGCCGGCCAGAAGCGGGGCCTCAGCGCCGCGCAGCTCGATGCGATGTGGGAGTCCTTCCACCGCACCGTGCTGGCGCCGGTGCGCCAGGCGGGGATCTCCTTCCTGCCGGCGGTGGGCAACCACGACGGCTCCCCGGGCTTCACGGCCGATCGCGAGGGCGCGCAGCGCTTCTGGACGCCGCGCCGCCAGGCCCTGGGGCTGCGGTTCGTGGACAGCGGCCTCTTCCCCTTCCACTACAGCGTGCTGCAGAACGAGGTGTTCTGGCTGGTGTGGGACGCCAGCTCCAGCCACATCCCCGCCGAGCAGCTGGCCTGGGCGCGCCGCCAGCTGGCGTCTCCCGCCGCCCGCCAGGCGCGGCTGCGGCTGGTGATGGGCCATCTGCCCTTCTTCGGCATCAGCCAGGGCCGCGACCGCGCCGGGGAGGTGCTGGATCAGGCCGCCGCGGTTCAGGCCCTGCTGGAGGAAGGGGGCGTGCAGGCCTACATCAGCGGCCACCAGCACGCCTGGTTCCCCGCCCGCCGCGGCTCGCTGGATCTGATCCAGCTCGGTGCCCTGGGCAGCGGTCCGCGCCGCCTCCTGCAGGGATCCCTCCCCCCCCAGCAGACCACCACCACCCTCGACATCCACTGGGGCCAGGGCTCCCTGGTGGAAACCACCTACGCCGTGGGCACGGGGCAGGCCGTGGCCTGGAGCCACCTGCCCGCCAGCCTGCGCGGCCGCGCCGCCACCCTCAGCCGCAACACTCCGGTCCGATCGATCCGGCCCTAGCCGCCCGCGGCGCCGGAAGGCTGCCAGCCTGGCAGCCATGAGCCACTCCCTCGATCTGTTCGATCAGCAGTGGGCCATCTACCGCACGGTGGTGGACCACGACCTCATGGAACACGCCGCCCTCAGCCGCGCCACCGCCGCCGAGCTGGAGGCGTGGCTGGCCGGCCGCGAGCCTGGCGCGCCGGCCCCGCAGCTGGTGGACCTGGGCTGCGGCGATCTGGGGCAACTGGCGCCACTGCTGCGGCAGCTGCCCCTGGGCGCCTACACCGGCCTCGATCTCACCGCCACGGTGCTGCCCCTGGCGGCCGCGCAGCTGGGGGAGGTGCCCTACCCCACCCACTGGCTCTGCGGCGACCTGCTGGCCTGGGCCCGGGGGGAGCTGCCCTCCGACCCCAACCCCGCCCCGGTGGCCCTGATCCACACCAGCTATGCGGTGCACCACCTCAGCGATCCCGACAAGCTCCGCTGGCTGGAGGGCTGCCGCCGCCGCATCGCACCCGACGGGTTGCTCCTGTGGGCCGATGTGTTCCGCCCGCCGGGGGAGGAGCTGGAGGCCTACCGGCAGCACTACAGCACCCGCATCAGGCAGGGCTGGCCCCAGCTGAGCGCCCTACAGCGGGAGCAGGTGATCGAGCACCTCAGCGGCAACGACCTGCCCGCCGATGCCAAGTCGATCACCGAGGCGGCCGCTGCCGCCGGCTGGCGCTGGCGCTGGGTCTGGCGGGGGGAGCACCGGGCCGAGGCCCTCGCCGCACTGGAACCGGCCTGAGCGGCCAGACGGGCGCGGCGGCGCGTTCAGCTGTGCTCGCGCAGGAAGGCGATCGTGCCCTCGAGCTCCTCGGCGAAGCGGTCGATCTCCTCGGGCGTGGTGGTGAAGCTGAGGCTGGCCCGCGCCGAGGCCGGGATGCCGTAGTGGCGGTGCAGGGGCTGGGTGCAGTGGTGGCCGCTGCGGATGCAGATGCCGGCCGAATCCAGAAGGGCCGCGATGTCGTTGGCGTGCAGGCCCTCCACCGTGAAGGCCGCCAGGGCGCCGCGGTCAGGCTGCTGGCTGGGAGTGGGGCCGAGGATCCGCAGCCCATCGATGGCCTGCAGCCGATCGAACAGCTGGCGGGTGAGCCGCTGCTCCCAGGCATGGATGCGCTCGAGCCCCAGGGCCTGGAGGTAGTCGAGCGCCGCGCCCATGCCGATCGCCTCCCCGATGGCGGGGGTGCCCGCCTCGAACTTGTGGGGCAGGTCGGCCCAGGTGCTCTGGTCGAGGTACACGTCCTGGATCATCTCGCCGCCGCCCAGGAAGGGGGGCATCGCCTCCAGCAGCTCCTCCCGCGCCCAGAGGAAGCCCATGCCGGTGGGGCCGCAGAGCTTGTGGGAACTGCCCACAAGGAAATCGCAGCCCAGCTGGGCCACGTTCACCGGCAGGTGGGGCAGGCTCTGGCAGGCATCCACCAGCACCAGGGCGCCGGCGGCATGGGCCAGGGGCACGATCCGCTCGATCGGGTTGAGGCAGCCGAGGGTGTTGCTCACCTGCACCACGCTCACCAGCCGGGTGCGCTCGTTGAGCTTGCTGCGCAGGTCGTCGAGGTCGAGTTCACCGGTCTCGGAAACGCCCGCATGGCGCAGCACGCAGCCGGTGCGGGCGGCCAGCAGCTGCCAGGGCACCAGGTTGCTGTGGTGCTCC
>JBJTWS010000183.1:0-9715 GCA_046081905.1 Synechococcus sp.
TCCCCCAGGAGTGTGGTGAGGGCTGCACGAACAGATGGCCGGGGCGCACATCGCTGGCCAGGTAGGAGATGCCGCTGTAGTGGAGGGTGTGGTCGCTGGCGGTGTGCCAGCCGCCACTGAGCAGGCCGCGGCCGTGGCGGCTGGCCAGCAGCTCCGCACTGTCAAACAGCAGGGTGGAGCGGTGGGTCATGGTCCCTCCAGGTGTTGCAGCGCGATCAATGGCAGCAGCGGCGCTCGCCAGGGCCGGGTTGGGCGTCGGCGCCCCAATGCGGCCGGTGGTGGCCATCCCCCCAGCGCCGCCTGGGGATCCGGCCAGCGGATCGCTTCAAAGGGCTGGCACTGCTCCGCCAGGGCCTGGCGCAGGGCCTGGCAGCGCGCCTCCTCGCTGAGCAGGTCCGGCTGCCAGCACGCCGCCAGGGCCAGTGCCGCCCGCTGCGCGCCGCCCTGCAGGGGCTGCAGCAACCCCTGCAGCAGAGGATTCAGCTTCGCCGCCAGGGCTGCGGAGGGATGCCGGGTGGCGAGGGCTGCCAGCAACCAGAGCCGGGCGCTGCTGCGTCGCCTCGGGCAGTGCGCCAGCTCTGCGGTCTTGGCCAGCAGGGCGGCGTCCAGCTCCCCGTCCGGGGGGCGTTCCGCTGCCGGGGTCAGTGCTGCGGCCAGCAGCAGCGGCGTGCGCCAATCGGCAACGGCCTGCGCGCCCAGCGGTCCGAGAGCAAGCGCCAAGGCCTGGCGCTCCTGCTGGAACAGCGCAGGCCCCCGCAGGCTGGCCATCGCTGTCAGCGCCACCAGCAGCACGCCCTGGGCCGCTCCGCTCTGCTGCGGCTCGGGCGCTTCGATCGTTTGCGCCACCAGCTCCCGCGCCAGCGCCATCGCAGCCGGCCAGGCGGCGCCGCTCCGGCTGCTGGGGTGCCGCTCCAGCTGCAGTAGGCAGAGCAGCCAGCGCAGCTGTTCGCTCCAGGAACCGGGGCGCCGCTGACCATCCCCCCGCTGCTGCCGCAGGATCCAGGCCCGCAGCGCTTCCCGGCCGCCAGCGGCCTCGGGGATGCGGTTCATCCACAGGCGCAGCCCCTGGGGCCCGCTCACCTGTTGCAGCCTTTGCCCAGGGGCCATCCCCAGGTGCTGCAGCACCTCCTGCCGCAGCCAGCGTTCCCAGGCGGCCGGGCTCGCGGGGGGGCTGCCGACCGGCCAGAGCAGATCCAGGCGGATCCATACCGGTTGCTGCCCACTGCCCCAGCTGGGGCGCAGGCGCCGCAGGGGCTCGCGGCCGGCGGTGGCGGGATCGGCTGTGGCGCACTCCAGCAGCAGCTGGTGCGCCGGGCGGATGCCATCGCTCACCCACAGCTGCAGCAGCACAGGTGGTCGCTTCATGGCTGATCGCCCAGCAGGTGGCGCTCCGCCAGCAGCAGCGCATGCATCTGATGCTGGGTGGTGTCGATGCGCAGCAGGGGATCGCCCGGTGCGCTGAGCACGCCCCCCAGGGCGGCGCTGGCCAGGGGGCGCTGCTCCTGCAGGGCGCGCTGCTGCAGCGATGAACCCACCTGCCAGCTGGCCAGGCGTGCCAGGCCCTGCTCCACCGCCCTGCGTAGCGCTTCGCTGCGGGGAGCGTCACCCTGCTCTCGCGCCAGCCGCCAGGCCGTGATCAGGCCCTCAAAGGCATAGCCGGTGTTGCGGCGCCGTTCCAGCACCCGATGCACGTTGAGGATCCAGTCGGCCAGGGCCAGGGTGCGCTGCTGCCAGCGGGGTTCATGGGGCGCCAGGGTGTGCAGCTCATGAAACGCCAGGCTTCCCCACTGGTAGAAGCCCTTGCAGAGTGCGCTCGGCTGGCGGGTGGCGATGGCCTCAGCGGCGTAGGCGGCATCCATGGCGTCGCCGGCCTGGGAGGCCGGCACCCAGCACTCCGTCAGCCCCAGCAGGCGGGTGCTGCGGGCCAGCAGCAACAGCGCTTCCCCGTCGTAGTAGGGGCTGGGGTCCCGTTCGGGCGCGCCGGTGGCCAGCTGATACCGAGCGTGGAACCGCCCCCGTTCACAGCGGCAGCTCAGCACGAAGGCCAGCAGCTCCTGCAGCAGTTGTTCCCGCCGGGGGCGCTGGGGGCAGTCGGCCTGGGCCAGCATCTCTACGAGCGCCAGGCCCTGCAACGCAGCGGTGCCGACCATGCCGCTACTGGCCTGGGGTGGCACGGGCCAGCGACGCCCCCAGCGCTCGCCGCTGTTGGCCTCCATGTGGTCGAGGCAGCGATCCAGCGCTGCCCAGAGGGCTTGCCGCTGCCCATCCTGCAGCGCCTGGCGATGCAGAAACAGCGCCAGTCCCCACACCCCGCCGGCTTCCCGCACGGCGTGGCGCTCCTTCGGCACCGGGCTGCCATCCATCGGCAGCAGGTAGCGCATGCTTCCATCACCTTGCTGGCAGCCCAGCAGGAAGGAGAGCCCCAGATCCAGGGATTCCGCCAGCCAGAGGCGCACATGCCCAAAGGCTTCCTGCCGTGGAGGAAGGAGGGGTGTGGGGATCGTCGCTTGGGCCTGTCCCAGGAATGCCGCCAGCCCGTGCTGCACGTAGTCGATCCGCACCTCCATGGGTCGCTGGCCGTGCAGAGCCGGCATGGCGCCATCCCACACGCCGCAGCGCAGTTGAGCGCGCAGCAGGTAGTCGGCGCCGCGTTCGCAGGCCTGCTGCAGGGCTGTGTGGAGTGGGAGATCCGCTTGGAGCAGCGGGGCGGCGGCCTGAAGGCCCTCAACACAGGTTGCGGTGGTGGTGCTGCTTCCGTTGCTGGAGAAGGCACCGAGCCGGTTTGGGATCTGCAGTGCGCGCTGCTGCCGTTGCAGCATGGCTTCAACCACCTGGCGTGTATGCCCCAGCAGCAGGGGCTCGGGGGGATGGGGCCAGGCCCCCTGGGCGATCAGCGCCCAGTGGTCGAGCGGCACATCCTTGATCGGCAGTTCCTGGCGGCTCGAGGCCAGGTGCAGCAGTCCGCGATGGGCCGCAGCCTGCCAGCGCTCGGGTGCGCGGCAGTCATGCTCCTGGCTCAGATGAATCAGCGCCAGCACGGCCTGGCCTGGGTAAAAGAGGGAAGTCCAGGCAGGTTGGTGGTTGCCCGCGCTGGGGATCCATTTCGAGCGAAAGGAGCCATCGGGTCGTTGCATCCAAAGCAAGCTTTCGCCGAGCTGCTCCAGCAGGGCTGAGCTGATCTCCCCGGGCAGCAACGCCCGTAGCTTCAGCAGGGCCAGCAGGGTGAGGGCGGTGCCGCCCAGCTTCACCTGGAGTTCTGCCACGGTGTCGTTCACCTGCGGTCGCGACCAGGCAGCCCATGCCTGGGGGTGTTCTGGGATCGGAGCCAGCCAGCCCAGCAGGCAGGCCAGCGCCCGCTTCAGGGGGCCGTGGCAGGCGCTGGGGGGAAAGAGCGGCTGGGCTTCGGCCAGCGCCAGCAGGGCTCCGGCGTGACGGAGCGGGTTGTAGCCGTTGCCCAGCCATTCCGGATCACTGGCATCGCGGCGGTACACAAAACGGCCATCAGCACCGATCTGGCGCAGGAGATACAGCGCTGATCGCTGCGCCGCATGCAACCAACGGCCCTGATCAACGGTGCAGAAGGAGCCCCTACTCATCCCTGCGGTGCGTCGCTGGGATCGCTCAGCTCCATCAGCCGCACTCCAGCGGCACCACAGCGTTCCGCCATCCGTGAAAACAGAGAGATGCCATCACTGATGACCTTGCGAGCATGCAGCATCACCACAAAGTCGCGCAGGGATTCCAGAGTGAGCTCCTTCTTGCTGATGGCTTGTGGATGCTTCTGAAGATCTTCAGCACTCAGCTTGTGGATGCCCGATTCTCGTATTAAGTTGCCAGCTGCATTGGGAAGGCTCTGGCCACAGCTAAAGCGGTCCTGCCAGGCTTCGGCGAGCGCGGTTTGATCGCTCAACAGCACCAGAGGCAGGGATGGGAGTTGGGCGATGCTCTTCTCATAGGTTTGCCATAGATCGTCGAGGTAAGCAGCTTGATCGGGCCAGCGCTCATGAATGCTGGTATTCAGCGATTTCAGTGGCACATGGCCGCCGCACCAGCTTTTGCTGCCTCCTCGTAGATGCACGATGTCATAGTTTCCGGGTGTCAGGCCGTTCGCCTGGGTGAAGTTTTGAATTCGGCTCTTCACCCAGTTGGACAATTCCAGTCTGTTCAGATCTGAGTAGGAAAACGTACGCTTGCCTACCCCGGGGTAGACGACAATGTCGGCGTCAAAGTCGGCGGTTTTGTAGGCGCAGATGTCGGCTAGGATTGCATTGTTGTCTGGCAGGTGGAAGATTTCTTTGTAGATCCAAGAGGTGTAGTTGGCTTCTGTCAGGACGGGAGCCCAGCATGCAGGGAAAACGCTCAGCTGATCGGCGTGTGCTTGCCAGTAAATCTGAAATTCATGCAGTCCATATGTGCCGATTTCCTTCAGATTGAAAAATGTGTGAAGGGGTTGCTCCGGGGTGTGGGTCCAGTCGCTATCGCGCCAGTCGATCACCAAGTGGCGACGGCTGATTTCGGCGTATCGGATCGCCTGCAATAGGCATTGCAGGCGATCACCAAAGCCCTGGACTCCCTTAAGGACGACAAAGCGAAGCGGTACGGGCATCTCAGCGGGATGGGAGCGCCGCGGCGCGATGGATCAGTCGTGCGTTGCCGTGGATCTTACTGGTAATCACTGGTGCCGCCGCCGCTATGTGTATCTATGTCAACTTGGTGGTCGTCCGTGGCAGGAATGGCATCCGCAGGGATGTCGAAGATCTTAATAGATGTGGCTTCTTCGTCGCTTGTGTACTCGTTGAAAGAGCTGCTCTCGGTATTCATGACTTGCTCAACTTCTTGCCGGAGGGTGTTGTAGTCGTCAGTGCTTAGGCCGTGTTGATCGAGATAGTCGGTTACTGTTGTGGCAATATCTGCGGATCCTTCGAGCTCGCTCGGTTGATCTGTCTGGCTCTCACTACTATCGCAGCTCTCGCTGGCATCGGTAGACGTGGTGTTGCTTGTTGGACGGAGCAGTTGCTCCACCAGGTCAGCCACCGCGGGGGCGTGATCGGGGGGGATGGCGTCTTGGCTGTTCTCGCTGTTGTCGAGGGAGAGGAAGCTGAACGCATTGTCCCCCTCTGGCTCAGCTTCGATCGGTGTCTCCAGGTCGATGTTGGTGTTGCCGTCGTTGCCCTCGTTTTGCGCGTCGAACTCCGGTGAGTCTTCAGCAGAGTTGTCTTCGCTGGATTCCTCCTCCTCGGGCATGGTGTAAGCGCGTACCGCTCGGCCTCCTTCGCCTGGCTGCAGGCCAAGGTCGTCCTCATCTCCTTGCATGCTTTGGGCAGGAGGTGTGCTGTCTTGCTCGTTGTCGGATTGACCAGTGATGCCGTCGAAGGGCGAGTTTCCTACCTCCTTGTTGTTGCCGGGGTTCTGGCCAGCAGTCTGGTTGCCGTCATCGCCACCGTCACCGTCATCGTCGTCTCTGGACGCATCGTCGTCGTCATCGTCGGATGAGTCGTCGTCATCGTCATCGTCGGATGAGTCGTCGTCATCGTCATCGTCGGATGAGTCGTCATCGTCGTCATCGTCGGACGAGTCGTCATCGTCATCGTCGGATGAGTCGTCATCGTCGTCATCGTCGGACGAGTCGTCGTCGTCGTCATCGTCTCCGCTACCCGTATCAGAGCCGGTATCGCTACCCGTATCGGAGCCGGTGTCGCTGCCCGTGTCCGAGCCGGTATCGCTGCCGGTATCGGAGCCGGTGTCGCTACCCGTATCAGAGCCGGTATCGGAGCCGGTGTCGCTGCCCGTGTCCGAGCCGGTGTCGCTGCCCGTGTCCGAGCCGGTGTCGCTGCCGGTATCAGAGCCGGTGTCGCTACCCGTATCGGAGCCGGTGTCACTGCCCGTATCCGAGCCGGTGTCGCTGCCCGTATCCGAGCCGGTATCGGAGCCGGTGTCACTACCCGTATCCGAGCCGGTGTCACTACCCGTATCGGAGCCGGTATCGCTACCCGTGTCTGAGCCTGTATCGCTGCCCGTGTCTGAGCCGGTGTCACTGCCGGTATCGGAGCCGGTATCGCTACCTGTATCGGTGCCTGTGTCCGTACCGGTATCGGTGCCCGTATCGGTCCCGGTGTCAGTGCCGGTATCGGTGCCCGTCCCCGCTTCTGCTGTGAACCCATCAATCTCAGGGGGTTCACTCGCAGGCACTACTCCGCCAAGGCCTCCAAGAGCGAGGGGCTGGGTGGTCAGAAGGTCGGGAAGATCTGGTCCGTCGCCAAGCACGCCGCCACCGAGGCCGCCTCCCCCGTCAAGGGGAATGGTTCCAGGAGCTGGGGTGGTGACACGGAGCGCGCCGATGTCCGGTGGGGGAACCTCCTCCACCGGGGTGTTGTCCTCGGCATCGCCAAAGAAGGTGACGCCTGGCGGGTTGTCACTGGAAGCGCTGGCTACATAGTTATCGGGGTCCGGCCGGTTGCCAGCCATGCGCTCTTCGTTCTCCAGCGCTTCGGCGCTGAGCTGGGACTGGGTGCTGCCGGCTGTCAGTTCATCCGACGACGGGGGCACGATGTTCACTTCCTCAGCCATGGTCGTGTCAACAAGAGGAGCAGCGATGCCAGGGCAGACCTGGACTTCCTGCCTGAACAATATGGCTTTGGAGCGTGTTCAGCCTGGTGCTGTGTCTGAGTTGTGTGGGAGCAGGGCCGGTGGTCATCGTTCCAAGCCAGGGAATTCCCGGAAACCTCTTTCAAGGCAAAGGGTTTCACAACTCTGAGAATTTGATGTGAGTTTTTTGAGCCATGACCCTCTGCTGCCGCTGCTTGCCAGCGGCCAGGCCCGTGGCTACCGAGAACGCAGTGGGCGCAGCGCCGGCGATGGCCGCCACGATCTATCTGCACTGGGCCGCCACCCCCTACACCTGGGTGCGCAGCGGGCTCTATCACTCGATCATCAGCGGTGAGGGGGTGGTGCACCGCCTGCACAGCTACGCCGCCGACCTGCCCGCCAACACCTGGCGCCGCAACGCCAATGCCGTGGCCCTGAGCTGTGCCTGCATGGGCGGCCAGCCCGACCCCTGGACGATCCCTCCCACCAAGCCCCAGCTGGAGGCGCTCTGCCAGGAGGCCGCCGCCGTGGCCCGCAGCTGGGGCTGGAGCGCCGAGCAGATCACCATCCAGCGGCTGATGACCCACGCCGAGGCCGCCGCCAACCGCGATGGCCGCGACGCGCACGACAACTACGGCCCGGTGGTCTGGGGCGGCACCGGTGAACGCTGGGACCTCCTGCAACTGGAGAAGGGCGGCCCGCCCACCGGCGGTGAGCAGCTGCGCGAGCGGGTGCGCCGGATTCTGAAGGGCGACCCGAGCGAGGCCAGCGCCGGCCCGGCCCCCCAGCCAGCACCGCAACCCCTGCAGTTCCGTCGCCACAGCAGCATCGAGGCCCGCGGCCTGCCCCTCGCCACCGCGATCGACGAACACGGCAGCAGCTGGGCCCTGGCCGCCGAGTTGCTGGAGCGGCGCTACGACCTGCCCTATCAGTGGGAGGCCAGCCGCCGCCGCATCCTGGTGGGCGCCCTCGATGTGGTGCCCCTCTACCGCGACGATGCCGTGCGGGCCTCGGTGGGCTGGCCCCTGTTCGAGCTCACCCTCGCCCAGGCCACGGCGCAGGTGATGCTGCGCGGCATCCTGCGCAGTTCCAGCCCCGGTGAGCCGGCCCGCGCCTGGTGCCGCGTGCTGGAGTTCGCCGAGGAGTTCGCCATCAGCGTGGCCTTCGAGCCCTTCCGCCTGCTCGAGCGCCGCGGCGGCTGAGTGCGGTTGCTGAGCACAGCCGCCGTTGTGGTTACGCCCCCTTCTCCCCCGCCGCGATCAGCGCCGCCGGCAGCATCGGCCGGTAGAAGTGATACCCCTGGAAAAGGGGAATGCCCAGGTTCTGGAGGGCGCTGAGGATGGTGGCATCTTCTACGCCTTCTGCCACCAGGTGGAGGTCCATGTGTTGGGCCATGCTGGAGATCACCGCCACGATCTGGCCGGCGTAGCCGTCGCTGCCGAGCGCCATCACGAACGACTTGTCGATCTTGATCTCGTTGGGCTGCAGGGTGTTGAGCAGATTCAGCGAGGGATAGCCGGTGCCGAAATCGTCGAGGGCCAGGGCGTAGCCCTGGGCCCGGAACTGCTCCAGGTTGGCCTCCGTGGCCGGAGTGCTCTCGAGGATGGAGGCCTCGGTGATCTCCAGGGTGATCAGCTCGGGTGTGAGCCCAGCGGCGTCGAGCATCGTGCGCAGCCGAACATGCAGATCCGGGTCGCTGAGCTGGCTGGGGCTGATGTTGGCCGAGAGCCGTAGCTCGGGCAGCTGCAGCGCCTCGCGGATCTGGCAGAAGCCCTCCAGGGAGAGCTGGAAGATCAGGTCGCCCAGGTCGCGCATCAACCGGTAGCGCTCGGCGATGGCGATGAAGCGATCCGGCGGGATGAAGCCCAGCTGCGGGTGCTGCCATCGAGCCAGGGCCTCCAGGCTCCACCAGCGGCCATCGCCCGTAACCAGCGGCTGGAAGGCCATGTGCAGCGTGCGCTGCCGCAGCGCCTCCTTGAGCTCGCTGAACAGCTTGTAGTCGTCGAGACTGGCGCTGGTGGTGGCGGCGCTGCTCACATCGAAGATCGCCACGCGCTCGTGCTTCTGGCGCTTGGCCTGCTGGATCACCGTGTCGAGGTTGCGCAGGATCGCCTCCGCATCCGTTTCGCCGGGATGCACCACGCTCACGCCCACGCTCATGCCGATGTCAAGCCGGGTGTCGCCCAGATCGGTGAGCTCGCTGAAGGCACTCACCACCCGGGAGGCGAACTGGTAGGCCCGGGCCTTGAGGGTGTCTTCGTTGGTCTCGCGGATGGCGGAGAGATCCATCAGCACGGCGAATTCATCGCTGCCGTAGCGGGCCAGGAAATCGCCCAGACGCACCGTGTCCTTGAGCTTGCGCGCTACCGCGATCAGCGCCCTGTCGCCGGTGGCGTGGCCGTAGGTGTCGTTGAGGCTGCGGAACTGGTCGACATCCACGAACAGCACCGCGAAGGGCTTGCTTGAGCGCATTGCCCGTGCCGATTCCACCTGGATCTGCTCGAGGAAAGCACCGCGATTGGGCAGCTGGGTGAGTTCATCCACCAGGCTGCGGTTGCGGGCCGACTGCAGCAGACGATCGAGCTGCACGGTGAGTGCATTCACCTTCAGGCGG
This sequence comes from Synechococcus sp., assembly GCA_046081905.1. GTDB lineage: Bacteria > Cyanobacteriota > Cyanobacteriia > PCC-6307 > Cyanobiaceae > CBW1002. The sequence continues at coordinate 9,200 of JBJTWS010000183.1, forward strand.
ATGTCGCCATGGGGGACGCCCTTCGTGTCTGCTGCCTGCTCCTCTGCGGCGGCATCTGGGTGGCTGCTGCGGATCAGTTGCTGCAGCAACACATCGAGCTGGCGGCTGGTGAGATCGAGCCTCTTCTGTTGCTGCTGACGGCGCAGCAGCAGCAACACCAGCACGAGGGCCAGGGCGAGGAGCCGCAGCCCCGTCTGCTGCAAATGAACGATGGCCAGCACGGCCACCGCCGCCAATGCCAAAAGCACAACTACACGTCTGCCGTCGCTGCGCATGCACGCCCACAATCTCCCGAACGCTAGCGGCTCTGGAGGAGGTGGCTCACGTTGGTTGAACCTCAGCTCGAGCCGAATCCACGCAGTCTCAACATTCCCCACGCCTGCGTGAAGTGAGCCGGGCTGCGTGGCAACCCTGATGGCGCCATGTGCGTCGCTCGATGTTGCCGCTTTCGCTCACTGTGTCGTTGTTGTTGTTGCTCAGCAGCCTGTCGTTGCAGGCGCTGGCGTTGCAGGGGCG
>JBJTWS010000184.1:0-8629 GCA_046081905.1 Synechococcus sp.
ATCGCCCGGCAGGGGCACCGGCCGGCCATGCACGATGCGGTCGAAGAACCAGCTCTCCACCGGGTTGTAATTGCCCGGGCCCACGATGTAGGTGGGGCGAAAGCTGGTGAAGGCGATGCCCTGCTCGCCCAGCCAGGCCTCGGTATCGAGCTTGCCGGCATGCCGGCTCTGGGGATCGGTGGGGCTCTCCTCGGTGAGGGGCCAGAGCTCGCTGTCGGCGTAGACGCCGGCCGAGCTCACGTACACGAGCCGGTGGGCGGGGGCGCCGGTGCGCTCGAGGACGGAGCGGGTGTCCGCCAGGGTGCGGCCGGAGCTGTCGACGATCACGTCGAAAGCCCGACCCCTCAGGGCTTCCAGCCCCTCGTCGGTGGTGCGGTCGCCCACCAGGGCCTCCACCCCGGCGGGCACCGGGTTGCGACCGCGGGTGAAGAGGGTGAGCGCATGGCCGGCCGCCTGCAGGCTCGCCACCAGTGGCTTGCCCACGAAACGGGTTCCCCCCATCACCAGGATGTTCACGTCCACGGCCTGCAGCAGGCTGCCATTGTGGGGGAACGCTCCTCCCGCCTGTCAGTGCCGCCGCGGGGACGGCAAAATCGATGGGGAACCCGCCGCGATGAGCACGTCCTCCGCTCCCTCGCCACCGGCAGACCCGCGGCCCCGGGGCATCCGCCGCAGCCGCCGCGGGGATGTGGTGGTGCTCTCGATCGGGGCGGTGCTTGCCCTGAGCGCCGTGGGGCTGCTGATCAATCTCTCCATCCCCCGCTCCCGCGATGCCGTGGTGGAGGCCCCCTCGATCACGCTCCGCTCCGCCATCAACGGCAGCGTCACCACGATGGAGGTGCGGCCGGGAGAGGCGGTGCGCGCCGGCCAGCGGCTGGCGGTGATCAGCGATCCCCGTGCCAGCGACCTGGAATGGAGCCGGCTCCGGCTGGATCTCGACACGGCCCGCACCAGCCTGCGCGGACTCGAGGAGCAGCTGCAGCTCAGCCGGGCCCAGCTGCAGCGCTTCCAGCGGGATGTGCGCGACCAGCGGCAGCTGCAGGGGGAACGCAACCGCAGCGAACTCGAACGGCTCCAGAGCCAGCTGGCCTCCGCCAAGGAAGAGGCCCGGTTCGCGGAGCGGGATCTGCGCCGCCAGGAGGAGCTCTTCCGGGAGGGCGCCGTGGCCGACATAGTGGTGGACCGGGCCCGCACCACCTGGCAGCAGCGGCGGCAGGAGATCACCGCCCTGCAGCGCTCGATCACAGGCCAGAAGGCGGTGCTGAACTCCACCGCCCGCGACCTCACCCTCACCACCAGCCGCACCAACACCGATCCGGCCCCCCGCTACGACGAGACCCTGCTGCAGGTGCAGCAACTCGAGACCCGCATCGCCGGCGAACGCCAGCGGGTGCAGGGACTGGAGCGCAAGGAGGCCTCCGCCCGGCGCACCTACGAACAGAACCGCAGCCAGGCGATCACCAGCCCCACGGCGGCGGTGGTGTGGCGCGTCGATGCCCGGGCGGGGGACAGCGTGCGTCCCGAGCAGGTGGTGGTGACCCTGATCGACTGCCAGCGCCGCTGGATCGACACCTACGTGGCCGAGCAGGACCTCAACCGCGTGCGGATCGGCAGCCCCGCCACCATCGACCTGATCGGCGAGCGGCTCGATCTCAGCGGCCAGGTGGCCCTGATCCGCTCCGGCGTGGGGCGGGTGCAGCCGGAGAACAGCGACCCGAAGCTGCTGCCGATCAACCTGGCGCGCGAAAGCCAGGTGGGGGTACGGATCCTCAACGACCTCCCCGCCCCGCCGGAGAAGTTCTGCTTCGTGGGGTACACCGGCAAGGTGCGCTTCCGTTGATGGGGGCCCCCCGCTGATGGGCACGGTGAGCCCCTGGGCCTGGGGCTTTCTGCTGGCCTCGGCAGCCCTGCTGGTGGGGGCCCTGCTGCTGGGCAGCCTGGATCTGGGCTGGCTGGCCTCGGATCGGCTCAATCCACTGGAGCTTCGCCAGCTGCCGGCGTTCTGGCGGGTCGACGACCTCTGGAGCGATGTTGTGCTGCCGCTGAGCGTGGCATTGGTGATCGCCCTGGGGGTGTCGAAGCTGCCGCGGCGGCCCTGGAGCTACGCGCTGGCCACGGCGCTGCTGCTGCTGTTCGCCCTGCGCTACTTCGCCTGGCGCACCACCACGATCAACACCGCCCACCCCCTGAGCCTCACGGCCAGCGTGCTGCTGCTGGCCACCGAATCGCTCTATCTGGTGACCTTCGGGCTGCAGGCGATCCCGGGCACCACGTTCTTCCCGCAGCGCCGCCGCCGCCAGGCCGATGCCCTCCAGAGCTGGAGCGAAGAACACCAACCGAGCGTGGACATCTGGATCCCCACCTACAACGAACCTGCCCGGCTGGTGCGCCGCGCCATCCTCACTTGCCGCAACCTCACCTACCAGCGCCGCACGATCACCGTGCTCGACGACGGCCACCGCAGCGAGATCGCGGCGCTGGCCCGGGAGCTGGGGGTGGAGTACCTGAGCCGGCCGGACAACAGCCACCGCAAGGCCGGCAACCTCAACTACGCCCTGGCCCACACCAACGGCGAGCTGATCGCCGTGTTCGACTGCGACTTCATGCCGCTGCGGCAGTTCCTGAATCGCACGGTGGGCTTCTTCGCCGATCCGGAGGTGGCGCTGGTGCAGACGCCGAGCATTACTTCCAATCGGAGTTCTACAACCGCAACCTCGGCGTGGATCTGGTGATGCCGGGGGATCTGGATTACTTCTTTCGCTATCTGCAGGTGATCCGCGATCGCTTCAACGCCGTGATCTGCTGCGGCACCTCCTACGTGGCCCGCCGCAGCGCAATCGAGGCGATCGGCGGCTACGTGACCAGCTGCCTGATCGAAGACCACCAGACCAGCACCAAGCTGCTCACCCGCGGCTGGAGGATCGTGTATCTCGATGAGATCCTCAGCCTCGGTGAGGTGCCCCGCCGTTTCGCCGATTACCTCGATCAACGGCTGCGCTGGCTACAGGGCAACATCCAGATCTTTCTGCGGGCGCAGGAGCTGCCGATCTGGGATCGGCTCGATGGCTGGCAGCTGAGCTTCTACATCAACCTCCTGATCAGCCTCTTCACCCCCTTCTACCGGCTGGTCTATCTGCTGCTGCCCCTGCTCAGCCTGGTGCTGGGCTTCACCCTGATCGCGGCGCCACCGGTGGAATACGTGGCCTATGGCCTTCCCTTCCTACTGCTGCTCTACACCCTTCCCTCCTGGCTCACCAACTACCACCACTTCCAGTTCTGGAACGAGGTGTATGAATCGCTCTTCGCCTTCCCGGCCGTGGGCCGCATCCTCGCGATCCTGCGCCATCCCTTCCGCATCCACGGCGGCATCGTGACCAGCAAGGACATCGTGGAGGGGGAGCCCGCCTTCAACCTCCGCCTCGCCTGGCCGTTCCTGATGCTCCTGGCCGTGCTGGCCCTCGGGCTGCTGCGCTACGTGCTGCCCGGGCTGGGGTTCGGTCCCGACAGCTTCAGCTTCGAGGGGGAATCCCTGATGCTGGGCTGGAACCTCTACAACGGCGCCATCGCCCTGGTGGCCCTGCTGGCCTGCCTCGATCGGCCCAACCAGCGCCTCTGGGATCGCTTCCCCCTGCGCCGGATCGTGCGGCTCGAGTTCGGGGATCGCTGCTGGTGGGGCATGACCCGCAACCTCTCGGAAGGGGGCGTGAGCGTGGAGCTGCAGGAGGAGAACGATCATAGCTGGGACGACGACGGGACCACCTCCCCGCCGGGCCTGAACCCCCACCCCGGAGAGGAGGGCAGCCTGGATCTGGTGGAGGCGGGCCTCAGCCTGCCGGTGCGGATGGTGCTCATGGAGCCGATCGAGGGCGTCTGCCGCGTGGGCCTGCAGTTCACCGCCCTGGGCCAGCAGGAGGAGGCGAGCCTGCTGGAGCGGCTCTACACCCGCGCCTCCTGGATCCACCGCCCGCGCCGGATCGGCACGGTGGATGCCTTCCTGGCTCTGCTCGAGAGTCTCTGGCGCGCCAACCCGATCGTGCGGCGCTGAGCCCCACAGACGAAGGAGGGTTTCACCCCGGAATCAGCATAACGATTTATCAAGCAAGGGGAAGGAACAAGCTCCCCACCACTCGATCGATACAGACAATGAATCAATCTCAGCTCATGCGGTGGACTTGGAATGATGGCACCCTCCGAAACACATCTAAGCGCCACCATGCTTGATGCTAAAAAAATTGCATTTTTCAAAGCAAATGGTTATCTAATTTTGCGCGACGCGATCCCAGCTGAAGATATTCATTGCGCCAATGAAATGCTCTGGGAGCTGCTGCCGCCAAATTTCGAGCGCAGCAAGCCCGAAACGTGGACAGGGGAAGTGACGGACTGCTGCAAAACCCAAGACCTGGAAAAACGTCGCGGCAGAGTAAAGTACCGAAACTGCCTATGGAACAACAAGAGAATCTACGATATTGTCGCATCAAACACCATGATCCGCGAGGCAATCGGACAACTGATCGGCGACTTCGCTGAGCCAGAACGAATTCGCGGACTCTATCCCACATTTCCAACAAGAAGTCCAAAGCCAGGGGCATACCCAGGACACGCCGATAAGCACATCTTTCAAGTTGGCGTCATCGGCTATCTCAGCGATGTCGACAAGAATTGTGGCGCCACCTCGGTTTATCCAGGCTCACACAGAATTCTGTATCATGCCAATGAGAAGGAGCTTGAACGCAGCCCTAAGCCGGAAATTTACGAGCGCGAGATCGCGAATCTATCCACCCAGAAGCCGGTTGAACTGACCGCCAGGGCAGGCAGTGCAATTCTCTACCACTACCGCCTATTCCATGGGGCTTCGTACAATCTCAGCAACCGTATTCGCGAAGCCATACTGGGTGATTTCTGCTGCAAGAACAAGGAATTCATTGCATTACAGCCAACCCAGCAGAACATGTGGAGCCATTGGAAGATTTAGGTCTTTAGCCTGCCACCAGCAGGACACACCGCCGAGCATCGCCAGCTCGATTGTGTGTCGCTAAGCCGAGGAGGTTGTGCAGTGGGGTCCCGATGACGTCATGGCTTCTGCGAGCGGGTGCAGGCACGCTGCCGGTGGTTATGGCGCTTGCCCCTGCCGCTTCTGCTGCCCCTCCCACGACCGGGCTGGGCTGCCGCGGCACGGAGCTGGTGAACCTGCGCCGGATCGAGCCCCGGCCCCTGCTGGAGCTGCGCTACGGCGCTCCCTACAACTTCATGGAGGAGACCCTCTACGCGAAGCCACGGGCCCAGCTGCGCTGTCCGGTGGCCCTGGCGCTGCAGCAGGTGCAGCAGGATCTGGCCGCCGAAGGGCTGGGGCTGAAGGTCTGGGATGCCTACCGGCCGCTGGCGGTGCAGAAGCGGATGTGGGACAAGATCCACGACGAGCGCTATGTGTCGAACCCGGCGGTGAACGCCGGCCGCCACACCCGCGGCACCGCGGTGGACGTGACCCTGGTGGACCGGCTCGGGCGCGAGCTGCCGATGCCCACCCCCTTCGACGACTTCACCCCCGCCGCCCACCGCGACGCCACCGGCATCCCGCCGGAGGAGGCGGCCAACGCACGGCGGCTGCAGGAGGCGATGGAGCGGCGTGGTTTCGTGGGCCTGCCCACGGAGTGGTGGCATTTCGACTGGCACGCCTGGCAGAGCCTGCCGCCGATCCGCCCCTGAGGGGCCCGGCTCGCCAGGATGGCGGGGCCTTCCCTGCCGGACCCGCCGCCGGTCCGCCGCGATGTCCGCGCCTGCGCCTGTGCTCGTCTACGACGGCGGCTGCCCCTTCTGCCGCCACTTCGCCGAGCGGCTGGAGCTCACCGCCGCCCTGCCGGAGCTGCAGCTGCGCGATGGCCGCGCCGATCGGGCCCTGAGGCGGGATCTGCGCCGCCGCGGCTGCGATCTGGCAGATGGGGCGGTGCTGATCGAGGGGGAAACGCTCCACCATGGCGCCGCAGCGATCTCCTGGGTGTGCGCCCGGCTCCAGCCCAGCGGCCCCCTGCTGCACCTGTTGCAGATGCTGTTCCGCCGGCCCGCCGGCGCCCGCGCCACCTATCCCCTGCTGCTGCTGGCCCGCCGCCTCGCCCTGGCGGCGGTGGGGCTGCCGCTCGATCCGGACACCGAGACCCCCGGCGCCCTGGCCTCAGAGCTGGCCGACGGCCCCGGCCTGCTGGAGCGGGAGCAGCTGAGCCGCCGGCAGGGCAGCGGTCTCGGGGCCGGCGATCTCGATGCCTGCTGGCAGCTGGAGCGGGTGTGGCCGAAGGGCAGGGACCGCAGCGATGCGCTCAGCAGCGCCCTGCTGCGGTGGCTGGGGGCCCGCCTCGAGATCCGTGCCACAGACAGCGGCAGCGGCCTGGCCCTCACCAATGCGGTGCGGCTCGGTTCGCTGGAACTGCGTTTCCGCGGCCCTGGGGAGCTCACCGGCCGGCGACCGCTGCTGCGCTTCGGCTTCGAGCGGCTGGAGCTGGTGTGGAGCCCTGCCGGCAGTGGGGAGCGCGTGCTGCTGGCCCGGGCGCTGCCGCCGCCGCCGTCGCCGCAGCGGCAGCCCTTCTTCGCGCTGATCGCCGCGGAGGACAACTGGCTGGCGGCCCGGGGCCGCGGCGGCGGGCTCGCCCTCTGGCGGCGCCGCGCCGAAACGGCCCCAGCGGGGGCACCGCAACCATGAGGGGCAAGACCTTCACCGCCCTGGCGGGGATCCTGGAGAGCACCCGCGGCCATCGCCACTTCCAGGTAGTGGGCGAGCGCGGCCGGGCCAAGGGGCCGGCGCACCAGCGGGCCATGGAGCTGGAGGCCGTGCTGGAGCCAGGATTCCGGCTGCTGGTGCCGCTGCCGGAGCTGCGGGATCACCGCCTCTGGCGCAGCGGCTTGCAGTCGGTGGTGAGCGGGGAAGATGGGGGCAGCCACCGCCCCTCCATGCAGATCATTCCCGCCATCGACCTCCTGGAGGGGAACTGCGTGCGGCTGCACCAGGGCGACTACGGCCAGGTGACCCGCTTCAGCGACGATCCGGTGGCCCAGGCCCTGGAGTGGCAGCGGCAGGGGGCCCAGCGGCTCCACCTGGTGGACCTCGATGGCGCCCGCAGCGGCGAGCCGGTGAACGACGCGGCCGTTCGGGCGATCACCGCCGCCCTTTCGATTCCGGTGCAGCTCGGCGGCGGCGTGCGCAGTCTGGAGCGGGCCGAGGAGCTGCTCGCCTGCGGCCTCGATCGGGTGATCCTCGGCACCGTGGCGATTGAGCAGCCAGAGCTGGTGCGGCAGCTGGCGGAGCGCCACCCCGGCCGCATCGTGGTGGGAATCGACGCCCGAGGCGGCAAGGTGGCCACCCGCGGCTGGATCGAAGAGAGCACCGTGGAGGCCACCGCCCTGGCCGAGAGCTTCGCCGCCAGCGGCATCGCCGCGATCATCAGCACCGACATCGCCACCGACGGCACCCTGGCGGGCCCCAACCTGGAGGCCCTGCGGGCGATGGCGTCCGCCAGCCCCGTGCCGGTGATCGCCTCCGGCGGCATCGGCACCCTGGAGCACATCCTCTCCCTGCTGCCCCTGCAGGAGCTCGGGGTGGAGGGGGTGATCGTGGGCCGGGCCCTCTACGACGGCCGCGTTTCGCTGGCGGAGGCGCTGCAGGCGGTGGGCGACGGGCGCCTGCAGGACGCGCCGGCGGAGGGGGAAGAGGCAGGGTTCCTGAGCGCGGAGATCGCCTGAACCGTTCCTGGGCCCTATAACAGAATCGGACCCACTACGCTCTGCACGTGTTCGCTCCGGCCGCCGCCCCCTCCGTCACCGCCCCCGCCAGTGGGTCGCGGCAGGAGGACGGCGAGCCTGCCCTGGCGGCCGAGCGGCCCCACTGCGTCGAAGACGTCTACCGCCGTTGCCGCGACCTGGGCATGCGCCTGAGCCGGCAGCGGCGCATGGTGCTGGACCTGCTGTGGGCGGAAAAGGATCACCTCAGCGCCCGCGACATCTTCGAGAAGCTCAACGACCTGGGCCGCAACATCGGCCATACGTCGGTGTATCAGAACCTCGAGGCGCTGCAGTCGGCCGGGGTGATCGAGTGCCTCGATCGCGCCAACGGCCGCCTCTACGGCTACCGCGCCGATCCCCACAGCCACCTCACCTGCAGCCGCAGCGGCGCCATCCAGGACCTCGACGTGGAGCTCCCCGCCGAGCTGCTCCGCCAGATCGAGGAGCTCACCGGCTACACGATCGAGATGTACACCCTTCACCTCACCGGCCGCCCCCGCGCCTGATCGCTCAGGGAATCCGGGTATCCAGAACTGGAGATCCTGGCGGGGGATCGTTACCGTTGGCCATTCTCTGCCCCTGGGCGTGCCTTCCCCTCCGGGCCCTTCGGCCTCCACTCCTGCTCCCCAGCTGCTGCTGTTCGCCGATCCGCTGCTGCGCCAGGGGCTGGCGGCCCTGCTGCGCCGTGAGCCGGCGGGCTACCGCGTGGCCCTCAGCGCCGAGGAGCTGCAGGGGGCGCCCCAGCTGGTGCTGTGGTGCCTGGCGGCACCCCTGGGGGAATTCTCCCTGGTGCGGGCCGAGCTGCTGCAGCTGCAGGAGCGATGGCAAACGGCGCCGCTGCTGCTGCTGTTGCCGGCCCGCTGCC
>JBJTWS010000185.1:0-4404 GCA_046081905.1 Synechococcus sp.
GCACGCCGGCCTCGATCGCATCAACCCCGGCTCGGTGATCCTCAGCGGCGTGATGATGCTCGAATACATGGGCTGGCAGGAGGCCGCCGATCTGATCACCGCCGGCCTCAGCGCCGCCATCGCCAACAAGGAGGTCACCTATGACCTGGCCCGCCTAATGGAGCCGCGGGTGGAACCGGTGAGCTGCAGCGGTTTCGCGGAGGCGGTGATCAGGCATTTCGGGGGCTGATGAAGACATCCCCCACACCTCCATGATCATCAGCCACAGCAAGCGTTTCATCTTCCTGGCGAACCGGAAAACCGCCTCCACCTCCATCGGCATCGCCCTTTCGAGCGCCTGCCAAAGTAAGGATGTGATCACGCCGCTGGGGCGGGATGAGCGGATTCGCCGAGAACTGGGCTATCCATCGCCAAGGCATTACATCCCCTGGTACAACTTCCCCTCCTATCTAAGGCTTCGGCTACGACGCAAACTCACAGGACAGTCGATGAACAGCGATTTAAAGCTGATCGGCTTCCACACCCACATCACGGCCGAACAGACGCTGCAGTATCTCCCCCGGCATCAGTGGGACAGCTACTTCCGATTCTGCTTCGTTCGCAACCCTTGGGACCGTGCGATTTCGCACTACTTCTGGCATACCAGGGGCCAAGCGGAGCCTGAAAGCCTCGATGCCTTCATCGACGGTCCGCATCTGCAACGGGCAGCCGCGCAAAGCCAGGCGATCTACTGCTTGAACGGCGCGTTAGCCGTGGATCGGCTGTGCCGCTACGAGGATGCCCAGGCGGAACTCAACCGCGTGTTTGAGGAGCTGAATCTACAGGGCAATCCCCAGCTCCCCCATGCCAAAGGCCAGTTTCGCCGTGAACAACGTCCCTACCAAGACGTTTTAACCAACACGCAAGCCTCGAGAATTGCCAAGATTTTCGAGCGCGAGATCGCCCTGGCCGGCTACTGCTATTGAACCACCGATGCCTTGACGGCTTCCGGCACCGACAAGAACGACCACCTGCGACGCGCCCCGCATGCTGAAGCCCTTGCCGGAGCCGACCACCCCGCAGCAGTTTCGCTGACGCCACGATCCAACAGTTCGGATAAAGAGTTTGCCAACACTCCGCCAATCAGACAAAGCACAACGCGGAACACACGCTTCTCCGTACAGGCCCGAAATCGATGGGATCAGGGCTATTGCGGTCCTGGCCGTCCTGATCAACCACTTCAATGCAGGCTGGCTGACGGGAGGCTTTCTCGGGGTCGACATCTTCTTTGTGATCTCTGGATATGTGATCACAGGATCTCTCTCACGAAAGCTGAACGAGCACACCAGCAAAGAGCAACCAAGCCAGCTGATCGGTTTTTACAGACGCAGGGTCCAGCGGTTGATTCCCGCACTGGCCGTGTTCCTGTTGATCACGTCAGTGTTGTGCGCTGTCTTCATTCCGGAACCGAGAGACTTCCTGCAAACCGCCGTTGCGGCCCTGTTTGGCTTCTCCAATCTGGAGCTGGCGAGGCAAGCCACGGATTACTTTTCTGAAAGTGCAGATCTCAACCCGTTCACCCATACCTGGTCGCTGGCTGTTGAAGAGCAGTTTTACCTGGTGTACCCATTCGTCTTTTTCCTCAGCACGAGCAGGCGGAACCCAGACACACCGGGGCATGGCGCGAGCTTCTTCCCTAACCTCGAGACAATCCTGATCATCACGGCCGTGGCCTCGCTAGGCCTTTTCTGGGCGGTGAGCGCAGATGAATCAGCGTATTACGCCACATTGCCGCGCGTATGGGAGCTGATAGCGGGCTGCTTACTCTTTCGATTCAGCAAAATACCGAGGCCGATATCTCGACCCCCCAATCGACTGACAACCAGCATCGCACCCTGGATCTGGCTGCTGCTGCTCATAGCAGCTCTCGCCGTTCGCATGGATCGCACCACTGAAACCCTCCTGGCTGTAGCAGCAACCTGTGGGCTGATCAGCTCCCTGACTGCACCGTCGGCGATCAAGAATGCGCTGCTACTGCCACCACTGCAGCACATCGGGCGGATCTCCTATTCCCTCTATTTATGGCACTGGGGATTTCTGGCCTTGGCACGCTGGACGATCAGCGCCAAGGGGTTCATGCTGATTCCGATCAGCGTGGCCATCCTCATCGCCGCTGAATGTTCATACAACTGGGTGGAAAACCCATGGCGATACCGCACCTGGATGAGCGGCGATCTGAAGCCGATTCTGGCCGGCGTCAGCATCAATGGCACGACCGCCGCTCTGATCACATCGTTAGGCCTCGGCAGCGGACACCCCTGGCTGTTTTCAGGCAGCAGGGCATTCAAGCCAAGCAACACGCTTCACCTCGACCATCCACAACAACCACCAACCTCTTCCCCAGACCTGAGCGCCTGCATGCTGAGCCCGAAGCAACCCCTGTCTGGTGCTCGGCTGGAGCAACTGATCCATCGCTGCTCGCCAAGGCCATCCAGGCCGCAGATTGGCTCCCAATCCGAGCAAGCCACGGAACCCCATCATTTTTTCATCCTGGGAGACAGTCACGCAGGCGCCCTACAACCTGTCGCTCACGATCTCGTTCATCGGGGCTATGCAGTCACCCTCATCAGCAGAGAGGGCTGCCCTTTCCCTGCAGGCCAGGGACACATGCTACCCCTCTGCGAGAGGTTCCAACGGCAGGTTGAAGCCCATGTCATCCGCATGATCAAGGCGGGCGATACGGTGGTGGTCGCTGATTACCTCGCCTCACATCTGGCCGATCGGAAATGGCCTGAATCGCGTTCAGGCATCAAGGATGCGAGCGGCAGGGTCATCCGGTCGGGGGAGCAGAAGCGCAGAACGTTTGCCGAGACGATCAACAGATTTGCCGGGAGGGTTGCCGCCCGGGGAGGACGCACACTGCTTCTCAGCGCCACGCCCAGGCTGCTGAATCGCGAGCTTTGCACACCACAGTGGTACAGACCCGCCTCAGTGAGAGAGCAATGCCGCCGAACGCAAGCCGAGGATCAGAAGCGATTGATGCTCATGCACAACGATCTGAAACGCCGGATTCAGAACGCCGAACTGGTGGATATGCAGCATCACTTCTGTCCAACAGGCTGTGATCTCACAACCCTTGGCTGGCTTTTGTTTGACACCGATCATCTCTCCAGCGATGCCGCCTTGCAACTGTCCACGCTCCTGAGAGCGAGATCGATCCACTGACCCTCGGGCGACCGATCAGAATCCCGCCATGCAGGACAGCACGCTTCGACCCTCCACCGACCCCTGCGTGCACTGCGGCTTCTGCCTGCCCACGTGTGCCAGCTACCGGGTGCTGGGAACGGAGATGGATTCGCCCCGGGGGCGGATTCATGCCCTCAAGGCGATTGAAGCGGGTGAGCTGGAGCTCGACGCCACCACCGCCAGCCATTTCGACAGCTGCCTGGGCTGCTTCGCCTGCGTGAGCGCCTGCCCCTCCGGCGTGCGTTACGACGAACTGATCGAGGCCACCCGCCCGAAGCTCAATGCCCCTGAGCTGCGCAGCCCGGCCCAACGGGCCTTCCGCGCGCTGTTGTTCGCGCTGCTGCCCTACCCACAACGGCTGCGCGCCGCCCTCACCCCCCTGCGGGCTTACGCGGGAACACCGCTGCAACGCCTGGCCCGCTGGAGCGGACTCACCCGACTGCTCGGCCCGCAGCTGGAGGCGATGGAGCAGCTGCTGCCGCCACTGCAACCTGATGCCTTCCTTGATGGCCTGCCGCTGGTGGTTCCGGCCCAGGGGGAGCGCCGCGCCCGCGTTGGGTTGGTGCTGGGCTGCGTGCAACGGCTGTTTGACCCCGCTGTGAACGCCGCCACGCTGGAGGTGCTCACGGCCAACGGCGTGGAGGTGGTGATTCCGCCGAGCCAGGGGTGCTGCGGCGCCGTGACCCATCACCAGGGCGAACTGGAGCAGACCCGCGAACTGGCCAACGCGCTGATCGAGAGCTTCCGTGCCGTGGTGGGCCCCGGCAAAGCCGCGGGCCCGGAACCGTTGGACGCCGTGGTGGTGGCCGCCTCCGGCTGCGGCCACACCCTCAAGCACTACGACCGGCTGCTGGAGAGCGATCAAGGCGTGGCTTTTGCGTCCCAAGTGCGGGACGTTCATCAGTTTCTGGCGGAGCTTGGGCTGAGCGAGGCCTTCCAGGCTGGACTCGGACCACTCAGCCACAGCGATGGCCAACCCGCGAGCGCCGATAACCCAGTGGTGGTGGCGTATCACGATGCCTGCCACATGCTCCACGGCCAGGGCATCAGCGCGGAACCGCGCCAGCTGTTGCGCGCCATTCCACACCTACAGCTGCGGGAGGCCACCGAAGCCGGGGTGTGTTGCGGCAGTGCCGGCATCTACAACCTGGTGCAACCGGAAGAGGCGGCGGCGCTGGA
>JBJTWS010000186.1:0-4092 GCA_046081905.1 Synechococcus sp.
GTCAGCTTCTGGAATCCCAGCAGGGGCGCTGCTCATCTCAAGCCGTCTCCGTCTGAGATCCAAGCAGGAATCAGGCGGCTGTCAAGCATTTAGCGGAGCCGCTCGCCACCCGGCACTGTCCCGCCCCCTGAACGAATACGCGCCAGCTTCTCTGTGAGCTTGATCTGGAGGGCGTGCTTATCCAGGCGGATGCCTGCATACGCAGAAGCCGTTTTTCGGCAGCTCCAGGAGCAGGGAGCCGACTTTCTCCCGATCAGCTCCTGGAGTGTCACTGAGCTCCATTCTGCCCTCGGCCTGAAGGTGCGCACCAAGGCTCTGAGCCAGGCGCAAGCCGAGGTGATGCTGCAGGCTTTTGAGCGCAGTCTAGCACCGGGCCTGCTGGTGCTGGAACTGGAGCCGCAGGACTTCCGCAATGCCAACGCCTGCCTGCGCGGCTGGAACACGTCGCTGCGAGCGGCTGACGCCCTGCACCTGGCCATAGCCAGCGGCCGTGGCGCCACCCTCTGCAGCCTGGATGCGCCATTTGTGGCGGCAGCCCACAGCTGGGCCTGGAAGCTGAGCTCCTGGGATCGGGCGGCCAGCCGATCAGGTATTGAGAGCTGCGCTTGCGGGCTGCTGGAGAAAGACTGGCAGTAGGCCAAACCCCAGGGCTTCTACGACCGCTTCACCCGCAACGCCAGCCTGGCAGAGGTGGGCGAAGCCTTTCCGCACCTGTGGGGGGCGGGGCCTCACTCCACGAGGGTGAGGAACAGCTGCTCGAGTTCGGTGCGGCTCTGGGCCAGGTCGTGGCAGGGCATGCGATGCAGGGAGGCGTTGTTCACCACAAGTTGCTGCTGTTGGCCGCTGCTGGCTTCGCAGGCGGTAACGGTGAGGATGCCGTTGAGATCGAAGCTGAACTGCACTTCGATCGACACCTCCCCGGCAGGTTTTGGCGGCAGGCCTTGCACCTCGAAGCTGCCGAGCGGCACGTTTTCGAGGGCGTTGCTGTTCTCCCCCTGGGACACCTCCACCCGCACCAGCTTCTGGTTGTCGGTGAGGGTGAAGTAGAGGCGGGAGCGGGTCACGGGAATGGCCGTGTTGCGGGGAATGATGGTGCTGAAGATGTTGGTCATCAGACCCATCTCGCTCTCCATCGCCGTGGCGATCCCGAGGGAATGGGGCGTGACATCCACCAGGAAGGTGTCCACCTCCTCGCCGTTCAGCACCGCCGCCTGCAGGGCAGCGCCCAGGGCCACGCAGCGATCCGGCTCGAAGCTGTTCACGGGCACGCCCCCGAGGTGGGTTTCCACCAGTTCCTGCACCAGGGGGATGCGGGTGGAGCCGCCCACCAGGATCACCCGATCGAGGCCGGAGGGCTCAAGCTGGGCATCGGCCAGGGCGCGATCGATCGCGGCGAGGGTGTCGCGCAGGAGCGGACGGATCAGGGCCTCGAACTCCTCCCGGAGCAGCTCGGTGTCGAGGTGCAGGGGGGTATCCCCCTGGCTGAGCAGGTAGGCCTCCCGCACGGCCACGCGGGTGTGCTCGCTGAGGGCGAGTTTCGCCCGCTCCGCCGCCTGCAGCAGCCGGGCCTCCAGCGCCGGCTCCTGGGGCAGGGTTACCCCATGGGCCTGCTCGAAGCGGTCTGTCAGCAACCGCTGCAGCTGGCGGTCGAAGTCGTCGCCGCCGAGGCGGTTGTTGCCGTGGCTGGCGAGCACCTCCGTCACCGGACCGGTGATCTCCACGATCGACACATCGAAGGTGCCGCCGCCGAGGTCGTAGACCAGCAGGCGCTGGCTCTCCTCCTGGCGCTTGTCGAACACCAGGGCCGCCGCCGTGGGTTCGTTGAGGATCTGCAGCACCTCCAGCCCCGCCAGCTCGCCGGCCTCCTTGGTGGCCTGCCGCTGGGCATCGGTGAAGTAGGCGGGCACGGTGATCACGGCCTGCTCCACCGCTTCCCCCAGGGCCGCCTCGGCCCGCTGCCGCAGGGTGCGCAGGATCAGGGCGGAGATCTCCTGGGGTCTGTAGCTCCTCTCCCCCAGCGGCACCGACAGGTCGCTGCCCATCTGGCGCTTGATCGAGAGCACGGTGCGCTCCGGGGCCGCGGCGGATTGCCGCCGGGCCGCCTGCCCCACCAGCAGCTGCCCCTCGGCGTTCACCCCCACCACGGAGGGCAGCAGCAGTTCGCCGCCGGCATCGGGGATCACCCAGGGCTGGCCGTCCTCGAGGGCCGCCACCAGGGAATTGGTGGTGCCCAGATCAATGCCGACAACGATGGCCATGGGAGCGAGGCAGACAGGGTGCGGGGAACGAGGGCGGCGAGAAGGGACTCAGGGCCCCGCCACCAGCACCTGCGCTTCTCGCAGCAGGTTGTGGTGCCAGAGATAGCCGCGCACGGCCTCCACCACCACCACGCCGGGTTCGGTGCCGGGGGGAGCGGGTTGCTGGGCGAGGGCCCGCATGCGTTCCGGATCGAAGCGGCTGCCGAGGCTCTCGATCGGCTCGAGGCCATGGCCCTGCAGGGCCTCGAGGAGGTCGTGGCGGATCAGGCGGATGCCCTCCCCGGCGCTACGGGCCAGGGCTTCGGGGCTGGAGGTGGCAGCGGGCTGCGGCCGAGCGGAAGGGCGCCGGCGCTGCAGCCAGCCCAGGAGCCTGCTCCAGAGCCTCTCGCCGAGGCCGGGATCGCTGCCGGGAGTCTGATCCACAGCCTTTGCGGCGCCCTCCGCAGCAGCCTCTGTGCTCGCCACCACCCGCTGCCAGTGCGCTTCGGCGCGGTCGAGGGCATCGAGCACCGGCAGCAGATCCCGCACCAGGGCTTCCTGCTGCTGGCGCAGCTGGCTGGCGAGCTGGGCGCGTTCACGGGGGGAGGTCATGGTGCGGCGGTGGAGAGCAGGAGCGTGAGGCGTCAGAAGGTGAGGCGCAGCAGGTCGTGGAGCTGGAGCCGGCAGGCGGCCTGCACACGGCGCTCCGCTGCCGCGAGGGTTTCGGGGTCGAGGCTGACCCGCAGCGGGGCGGGCTGCAGGGGGTCGGTGCGGCTGGCGCCGGCGGCCCGCAGCGTTTCGTAGGCGCTGCGGATCTGCTTGAACTCCTCGGGATGGCTGTGGGCCGGACATTCCCGCAGGCGGCGGTGATACGCGGCCTTGAGGGTCGCCGCGTCGTGGTTCGGGGGCAGGCCGAGCACGGCGTAGGGATCGCTCATGGCTGGCGGGCGGAGAACAGGCGGGCGGGTCAGAGGTCTTGGAAGCCACGGCGCCGGCCGCGGCGGGGTGGATCCTGATCCTGCTCGGGAAGGGGCTCGATCCGCATCTCCATCTCCTGAAGGCTGCGGAGCAGGGCTTGCTCGAAGCCCGGCGGCAGGGCGCGGGAGCGCCACTCCTCCTGCCACCAGGCCTCGCGCCGACAGGCGGCGAGGGCTTCCCCGTCTTGCTGGCGGCGGGCCAGCTCGAAGGCATCGTGGCTGGCCTCGAAATAGAGGTAGGAACCGGAGCGCTGCAGGGTGGCGGCGGCGAGCAGCAGCAGGGCGTTGCCCGGGTCCTGGCGTTGCAGGGGCTCCAGCAGGGTCCGCCAGGGCCGGGTGGGCCCGAACAGGCGCAGGTCGAGCAGGGCGCGGGCCAGCAGCCGGCCCGGCTGGGGCGAGCGCCGCAGCAGCGGCCGGCTGGCGGCCTCGAGCTCGGCGGAGTTCCGGATCCGCAGACCCAGCAGAACGAGCAGGGCCTGCGCCGCTGGCTCCGCCTCGGGCGTACCCACGCGCGCGGCGAGGGCCTCCAGCTGGGCCTGGCGTGCCTCCAGCTGCACGCGGATGAGCTTGCCGCTGCGGGAGCAGAAGCGGTGGATGGCCGCCAGGATCGCGGCCAGGGGCCCCACCTGCTGCTCGGCGGGCAGGGGCTGGAGCAGCGCGTCCCAGAGGCCGGAGGCCCGCAGCACATCGAGGGTCGCCTTGCGCGTGGGCTGGGGGGGTGCCGTGCTGTGCTCCACGAGGATGCGCAGCGCCTGCAGGGCGGGATCGGCAGCGAAATCGCTGGCGGGGCTCTCCTCCAGGGCCTGGGCAACGGCCGCGAAGGTGGGGTGGCTGAGCGCCAGCAGCCAGGCGGGCGGGGCCTCCTCCTCCTCCCGCTG
>JBJTWS010000187.1:0-3884 GCA_046081905.1 Synechococcus sp.
ACTCACCATGGAGCCGGGCGTGGGAATCCACGAGGGATTGGACTGGTGTGAGAACCCCAAGCTCTCACGGCTCCCTGCCCACCCAATGAACTGAGACCCACTGCAGCACAAAGGATCTCGGACTTGTGTCCGTCAGTCAGGGCGCGAACCCGCTGCCGTGTTGTGGCAGCACAGCGGCTGCAGGAGGCCTGGCTCGAGCGGCTGGCCTTCGGGCTCCTGGCGGCGCAGGCCTCCGAGGTGCAGCGCTGGAGCGGCATCTTCCCCGTGAGCTGGCGGCAACTTCCCCACGCTGCCCTGCTGCGCCAGCAGCTCGCCAGCATTGAGGCCCATCTCTCCGGGAGCTTCACCGATCTGCTCACCGCGATGGTGCTGGATCCGGCCCTGCAGATCTCCCTGAACGGCCCGGCGAACCACCGCGGCAACCCGAACGAGAACCTGGCCCGGGAGCTGCTGGAGCTCTTCTCGCTCGGGGAGGGCCACTACGGCGAAGCGGATGTGAAGGAAGCGGCCCGGGCGCTCACGGGCTATCGCCTCGATCGCGAGGGGCGGCTCCTGCTCGATCCGCGCCGCCACGATCCGGGGCCGAAGACCATCCTCGGCCGCACCGATCGCTTTGATGGAGCCTCGCTGGCGGCCTGGCTCCGCCGCCAGCCGGCCACCGCTCGCCACATCCTCGGCCGGGTGTGGCGCCAGCGGATCGGCCCGCTGCCTGCCCCCGCCCGCCTGGAGGCCTTGGCGGCCGAATGGCGGCGGCAGGACCTCTCGCTGCCCTGGCTGCGGAGCACCCTGGGGCAGATCCCGGAGGGGGCGGCCAGCCGAGGCCGCCGGCTCGATGACCCGATCACGGTGGTGGCCCGCAGCCTGGCGCTGCTGGGCAGCCCGCACCCCGATGCCCTGCGCATCGCTCGGGTGCAGCTGGCGGCCATGGGCCAGCCGCTGCTGGAGCCTCCCTCGGTGAAGGGCTGGCCGGTGGATGCGGAGTGGATCAACCTGCGCTGGCTGCAGGCGCGGCGGCGGGGTCTGCTGGTGCTGCTCGGGGATGAGGAGGTGTGGAGCGGCCGGACGCTGGGGCCCGAGCTGCCGGCCACGCTCACGCCGCTGCCGCCCCTCACGCTCTCGCTGCTGGCCGAGGCCAGCCGGGAGATGGTGGCGCTCCTGTTCGCCGATCCGGTGTGGCAACTGGCATGAAGCGCCGCTCCGCCCTCACCCTCCTGGCTGGCGCCGCCGCTGCTGCCTCCGCCGCTGGTGGCGCCGCCTTGCCGGCCCGGGCGGGCCGCGAGCGGGTTTTGGTGCTGCTGGAGCTGCGCGGCGGCAACGATGGCCTCAACACCGTGGCGCCGCTGGCGGATTCGCTCTACCGCCGGATCCGCCAGGATCTGGCACTGAAGGCGGGTCTTCCCCTGGGGCGCGGCCTGGTGCTGCACCCCTCCCTGGCGGCGCTGCGGCCGGCCTGGGAGGCACGCCGGCTGGCCTTCGCCCTCGGGGTGGGTTGGCCGATCCCCAACCGCAGCCACTTCAAGGCCAGCGACCAGTGGGCCTCCGCTTCGCCGCAGGGGGAAGGCCCCGGCTGGCTGGCGGCCGCCATGGATCGGCTCGGCTCCACCGGCCCCCTGGTGGCCCTCGCTCCTTCCGGTGGACCCGCCTTGGAGGGCTGCAGGGTGACGGCGCTGCAGATGGCCCCGGCGCTGCTGCGGGGCCGGGGCCCGCTGGCGCTCGATCCCTCCCGGGCCGGCGATAACGCCGTGCTGCGGCGGATGCTGGAGCTGGAGTTGGCCGGCAGCTTGGAGCTGCAGCGGCTCCGCAGCCGGATCGAGCCCCTGCCCGCCTCCCTGGCGGTGCCCCGCTCCCCGCTGGGGCTGCAGGTGACGCTGGCGCTGCAGCTGATCGCCTCCGGCGTGTGCCCGCCGGTGCTGCAGATGGCCCATGTGGGCTTCGACACCCACGCCGCCCAGGCCAGCCGCCACGCCCTGGCGCTGCGGGTGCTCGGCGAAGCGCTGGCCGCCTTCGAGGCGGGGTTGGCGGCCCTGCCCCACCGGCCCCGGGTCACCCTGCTGGGGGTGAGTGAGTTCGGCCGGCGACTGCGGCCCAATGCCTCCGGCGGCACCGACCACGGCAGCGCTTCGGTGGCGTTCCTGCTCGGCGACGACGTGCCCCATCCGTTCCTGGGCACCTATCCCCGCCTCGATGCCCTCGACGATCGGGGAGACCTGATTCCCTCGCTTGCGCCACCGGTGCTGTACGAGGAGGTGCTGCGGCAGCTGGGGTAACCCCGAAACCTCAGACCGCCACCACCGCCTCGAGCACCTGGCGGCGGCTGAGGGCAGCGTCGAGCACCAGGGCGGCGAGGGAGCCACCGCTGTAGATCCCCCAGCCGCGTAACCCCTGCAGGCTGGTGTTCTTCTCCACCCGAAGCTCATCCGGCGCTGATGGGTCCGCCATCGGAGCTGATCGTGCCTTCCGTTCCCGGCGTGGCGAACCCTCCTGGATCGAAGGAGCCGCTATCGTGAAGAAGTGCAACGCTGTGGCATCGCCATTGTATGGAGCAAGAGGCGCGGGTGACCCTGGCCCAAGCCGTGGCAGGCGAAGCCGACACCACTACCTATGGCCCGGGGCTCGGCATCCGCATGGCAGCCCTGTTTGCCGAGGCGCCTTTGGAGGAGCCCATTCCAGAATGGCGGGGTGAGGCGCGATGCCGGCGCCGTTCGAGGGGTGATCCTGCTCGCTACCAACGGGGTGTCTGCGGTGAAGCTGCGACGCCGATGGCTCTGGCGATTGCGCTGCTGCTGGCATCTGGTGGATCATGCACCCATGAACCGCTCGGCCGAGTGGTTGCATCAGGCCCAAGCTGACCTGACCCAGGCCGAACTCACCACCGGTGCGGGGTTTCACGAGTGGGCCTGCTTTTCCTGTCATCGCCCAGCAGAACTGGGGGCACGGCCTGGGCCGCTCCTTCCGCGACCTGCCGCCCCCGATCACTGCGGCCGGCTGCAAAGCCAGGATGCCCTCTGCCAGGCCCGTGCGCTTGTTGACGCAATCCGTGTTGCGCTGGCCGAAGCCTGAGCAGGTGCTGCAGGAGGTTCAGGCCTGGGCTGAGCTGCGGCGCTGTGCTTGGCCCACCCTCAAGCGCGTGGGTATTTATGGCAGTTACGCACGCGGCACGGCATCTGTTGGCAGCGACCTCGATGTTCTGCTGGTCAACACAGCCGCCACAGGTCCTCTGGCGCTGGCTGGAGTCGCCCCACCAGCGCCGATCCGCCTCGGCCGTGCTGGCGGATGCTCCCGCTGCAAAGCATCCGGCCGCCGTGGTGGTGCTCGGCGGCGGGCGCCATGCCGCCCCCGGCTCCGCCCGCATCTCCGAATGGACGGATGCGGATCGCTTCTTCGCGGGCCTCGAGGCCTTTCAGCAGCTCAGCCAACGCGGAACGCCGCCCCTGCTCCTGTTCACCGGCGGCTGGTGGCCCACCCACCCCGCCATGCCCCCCGAGGGTGAGGTGCTGTGCCAGCGGGCCCTCGCCCTCGGCCTTCCCGCCGCCCGGCTCGCCACCACCGCCCGGGTGCGCAACACCACCGAAGAAGCCGCTGCCGTGGCGGCCCTGCTGCCGCCCTCCAGCACCATCGTGCTCATCACCTCCGCTTTCCATCTGCCCCGCACCCAGCGCCTGTTCGAGCGGCAGGGGCTGCGGGTGGTTCCCTTCCCGTGCCCGGTTGATTTCCAGGCCTCCGGCGTGTGGGCGGGCCATCAGAGCTGCCTAAAAGTGTGATCAAGTCACGGTGCTGGCCGTCGTGACGCCTCCAAGGGCCAGCATTCCCTTGATGTCGTAGGCCAGTTCCCGCAATCCCTGGCGGATTGAGCGGTAGCCGCCGCGTCTGAGCAGGTTCATCAC
>JBJTWS010000188.1:0-6777 GCA_046081905.1 Synechococcus sp.
CATAGAGGCCGGGCTCCACCGTGAGCACCATGCCCGGTTCCAGGGCCACCGGATGCTCGCCGAGTCGGTAGGCGCCCACATCGTGCACATCCAGCCCCAGCCAGTGGCCGGTGCGGTGCATGTAGAGGTGGCGGAAGGCGCCCTGCTCGATGATCCCGTCGATCTCGCCGCGCAGCAGACCCAGCTCCCGCAGGCCCTCCACCAGCACCCGCACCGCCCGCCCGTGCACCGCCTCGGCCGTGGCGGTGGGGGCTACAGCGGCCACCGCCGCCTCCTGGGCCGCCAGCACCAGCTCGTAGAGGGCCTTCTGCTCGCCGCTGAAGCAACCGTTCACCGGGAAGGTGCGGGTGATGTCGCCGTTGTAGTAGTCGAGCAGGGAGCAGCCAGCATCGATCAGCAGCAGGTCGCCGTCCTGGAGCGGATCGCTGTTGCTCGTGTAGTGCAGCACGCAGGCGTTGTCGCCGCCGGCCACGATCGAGCCGTAGGCGGGCCCGCGGGCCCCCTGCTCGAGGAAATGCTGCTCGATCACGGCCTGCACCTGCCGCTCCGTGAGCCCGGGCCGGGCCACCTGCCGGGCCAGCTCATGGGCTTCGGCCGAGATCCGCGCCGCCTCCCGCAGGCTCTCCAGCTCCTCGGGGCCCTTGCGCAGCCGCAGCTCGTGCAGCAGCGGGCAGGGCGCCACCAGCCCCAGGGCCGCCGAGCCGCTGCGGGGCGCGCGGTCGAGCTGCTGGCCCCAGGCCTGCAGCACCAGGGGCTCCACCGCCTGATGGCGCCCCACCCGGAAGGCGATCCCCTCCGCCCCCTGCAGGTACTCGCCCAGCCGCTGGGCCAGCTCGCCGATCGGGTGGGCCCGGTCGGCGCCGTAGGCGGCCACCGCCCCCTCACAGCCCCAGCGGAAGCCGTTCCACACCTCGGCGGCGGGATCCTTCGGCTCCACGAAGAGCACGAAGGGGCACTCCTGGCGATGGGGCAGGAACAGGGCCACCGCGCCCGGCTCATCAAAACCGGTGAGGTACCAGAAGTCGCTGTTCTGGCGGAAGCCGTGCTCCACGTCCGCGTGGTGCGTCACCAGGGGCGCGGCGGGAATCACGGCCGCCGCCCCGCCGAGGCGATGCAGGAAGCGCCCGCGCCGATCGGCGAACACCGCGGCATCGATCGGAGTCGGGAAGGCCGTGGGATGGGCCATGGCGGCGGGGCGGCGCGACGCAGCGACGATGGCACAGGCCGGTTTAATACTGAGAACCTCCCCGGGGCCTCCCCCGGTTTCCCTCCCCCCCTGTGGTCCCCCCCGCCGCCCTTGCCCGCTCCACGGCCCCGGTTCCCAGGCCAGCCGCACCGAAAGGATGAACGACTTTCTCGTCCTCGGTCTGCTGGTGGGGGTGATGCTGCTGGGGTCGGCGCTCTGCTCGGGCGTGGAGGCCGCCCTGCTCACCGTCAGCCCGATCCGGGTGCACGAACTGGCCAACCGGCCCCGACCCGCCGGAGGGGCCCGGCGCCTCGAGCAGCTGCGCAGCCGCATGGGCCGCACCCTGGCGGTGCTGGTGATCGCCAACAACACCTTCAACATCTTCGGCAGCCTGATGGTGGGCGGCTATGCCAGCGCGGTGTTCGCCCGCCAGGGGATCGGCGGCGCCATGCTCCCGATCTTCTCCGTGGGGCTCACCGTGCTGGTGATGCTGCTGGGGGAGATCCTGCCCAAGGCCTTCGGCAGCCGGCTCGCCCTGCCCATCTCCCTGGCCAGCGCCAACACCCTGGCCCTGGTGGTGCGGCTGATGCTGCCGCTGGTGCTGGTGCTGGAGCGGCTGCTGCCGGGCATCAACGCCGAGAACGAACTCAGCACCGATGAGGAGGAGATCCGCCTGCTGGCGCGGCTCGGCTCCCAGAAGGGGCAGATCGAGGCGGACGAGGCGGCGATGATCGCCAAGGTGTTCCAGCTCAACGACCTCACCGCCCGCGACCTGATGGTGCCCCGGGTGGCCGCCCCCACCCTGGCGGGTCAGGCGACCCTCGAGAGCCTGCGGCCCACCCTGCTGGCGAACCCCTCCTCCTGGTGGGTGGTGCTCGGCGAGGAGGTGGACGAGGTGCTGGGGGTGGCGAACCGCGAGCGGCTGCTCAGCGCCCTGCTGCAGCACGAGCAGGCGATGACGGCGGTGAAACTGTGCGAACCGGTGGAGTACGTGCCGGAGATGATCCGCGCCGATCGTCTGCTCACCGGATTCCGCCGCAACAGCAGCGGCATCAAGGTGGTGGTGGACGAATTCGGGGGCTTCGTGGGGGTGATCGGCGCCGAGGCGGTGCTGGCGGTGCTGGCGGGCTGGTGGCGGCGGCCCCAGCCGGCGCCGGAGGAGCAGCCATGACCGCAGCGCCCCCGCCGCCCCGGGAACGCAGCCGCGTATCCCCGCCGCCCACCGCCGAGCGGTGCCGGCTGCTGCTGCGCCGCTGGCGGGCCGAGCTCTCCCTCAGCGCCCGCGAACAGGCCCTGCTGGGGCCGGAGCTCGCGGGGCTCGACCGGCAGCTGGCGCGCCTCGAGGAGTGCCGCCCCCGCCTGGCGGTGTTCGGCCGGGTGGGGGTGGGCAAATCGAGCCTGCTCAACGCCCTGCTGGGGGAGGAGGCCTTCGCCACGGACGTGGCCCACGGCTGCACCCGCCGCCAGGAGAGCCGCCCCTGGAGCGAGGCGATCCCGGGCCTGGCGGGCATCGACCTGGTGGACACCCCCGGCATCGATGAGATCGCCGCCGAGGGGCGTGCCCGGCTGGCGGCACGCCTGGCCCTCGGAGCCGACCTGGTGCTGCTGGTGCTCGACGGCGACCTCACCAGCGTGGAACTGGAGGCGCTCGAGCCGCTGCTGGCCAGCGGCAAGCCGGTGCTGCTGGTGCTGAACCGCTGCGACTGCTGGCCCGAGGCGGAGCGCGACGCCCTGCTGGCCAGCATCCGCCGCCGCCTGCCGCCGGCCGCCGGGGGCCTGGTGCCGATCGCGGTGGCCGCGGCGCCGCGGCGTCCGCGGCTGCTGCCCGATGGCCGGGTGCGCAGCCAACGGGTGGCGGCGGAGGTGGAGCCGCTGCGCAGCGCCCTGCGGCAGCTGCTATCGGAGCACGGGCCCCTGCTGCTCGGGCTCAACGCCCTGCGGGCCGCGGATCGCTTCAGCCAGAGCCTCCATGCCCACCGGCTGCGGCAGGGCCGCCGCCACGCCCAGACCCTGATCGGCCGCTTCGCCGCCCTCAAGGCCACCGGGGTGGCCGCCAACCCGCTGCTGCTGCTCGATCTGGCCGGCGGCCTCGCCTGCGACACGGCCCTGGTGCTGCAGCTCTGCCAGCTCTACGGGCTGCCCATGACCAGCCAGGGCGCCCGCCAGCTGCTCACGCGGCTCTCGGGCCACAACGCCCTGCTGGGGGGCGCCCAGCTGGCCCTGCAGCTGCTGCTGGGCGGGGTGCGGCAGCTGCTGCTGCTGGCCGCCCCCCTCAGCGGCGGCCTCACCCTGGCACCAGCGGCCCCGGTGGCCCTGGCGCAGGCCGCCCTGGCCGTGCACACCACCCGCCGCACCGGCCGGCTGGCGGCGGCCGAACTGCTGCGCAGCGCCAGTGGCGCCGGCCGGCCCGGGGCCCTGTTGCAAAGGCTCTGCGGCCAGGATCCGGAGGTGCGCCGCTGGCTGGCCTGCTGGCAGCAGGCGCCGGTGGCCCTGCCGCCGCGCCCCGCCAGCCTGCTGCCCTGAGGGTCGCCATGGCCGCCATCGCCCTGTTCGGCACCAGCGCCGATCCGCCCACGCTGGGGCACCGGGCCCTGCTGGAGGGCCTGCTCACCCTCTACCCGCGGGTGGCCACCTGGGCCAGCGACAACCCGCTCAAACAGCACGCAGCGCCCCTGCCCGTGCGCTCGGAGCTACTGGGAACCCTGGTGGCGGCGATCGGCGATCCGCGGCTGGAGCACCGCCAGGAGCTCAGCAGTCCCTGGACGATCGAGACGCTCCAGCGGGCCGCCGAACGCTGGCCGGAGCACACCCTGGTGTTCGTGGTGGGCAGCGACCTGGTGCCCCAGATCCCCCGCTGGCGCTCCGCCGAGGCGATCCTGGCCCGCTGCCGCCTGGCTGTGGCCCCCCGCCAGGGCTGGCCGCTGCAACCCCACGACCTGGAGGCCCTGCGGCAGCGGGGCGCCCGGATCGATCCCCTGCCGCTCTGGATTCCCGCCACCGCCAGCTCGGCGGTGCGGCATGTGGCCGATCCCGCCCAGGTGCCGTCCGAGCTGCGGCCCCTGCTGCTGCAGCACAATCTCTACGGCTTCGGCGGCCGCCCCACCTCCTCCTGAAGCCCCCATGCGCCTCGCCCTGGCCCAGATCGATCCCCTCGTGGGGGACCTGCCGGGCAACGGCGAGCGGATCCTGGCGGCCTGCCGCGAGGCGGCGGCC
The DNA here is from genome assembly GCA_046081905.1 of Synechococcus sp. Taxonomy (GTDB): domain Bacteria; phylum Cyanobacteriota; class Cyanobacteriia; order PCC-6307; family Cyanobiaceae; genus CBW1002. The sequence continues at coordinate 4,400 of JBJTWS010000188.1, forward strand.
GGCGGGGCGGAGCTGGTGCTCACCCCGGAGCTCTCCCTCTGGGGCTACCCGCCCCGCGACCTGCTGATGCGGCCCAGGCTGCTGGCGCGGCAGCAGGAGGTGCTCGATCAGCTCGCCGCCGCCCTGCCCCCTTCCCTGGCGGTGCTGGTGGGCGTGGTGGAGCCGGCGGCCGCCGGGGCGCCGGGCCTCCGCAACGCCCTGGCCCTGGTGGAGCCCGGCGGCTGGCGCATCGTGGCCCGCAAGCGGCTGCTGCCCACCTACGACGTCTTCGACGAGCGGCGCTATTTCCAGGCCGGCGAGGAGGCCGCGGTGCTGGAGTTGGCCAGCGGCGGGCGCACCTGGCGGCTCGGCCTCACCATCTGCGAAGACCTCTGGGTGGAGGAGGAGCTGCTGGGCCACCCCCTCAGCGGCGTCGATCCGATCGCGGCCCTGCAGGGGCAGCACCTCGATCTGCTGCTGAACCTCTCCGCCTCCCCCTTCGGCCAGGGGAAGCTGGCCCTGCGCCAGGACCTGGCGGCCCGGGCAGCCCGCCGGCTGGGCTGCGCGGTGGTGTACGTGAACCAGGTGGGCGGCAACGACGAGCTGGTCTTCGACGGGATGAGCTTCGTGGTGGATGCCGCCGGCAGCCTGGTGGCCCGCCTGCCCTGCGCCCGCGAAGCCCTGGGTTTCTGGAATGCCGGCGGGTCCACCAGCCCCGCCGCGATCCCTCCGGCGCCGGAGCGGCTGGAGCAGATCCTGCGGGTGCTGGTGCTGGGGGTGCGCGACTACGCCGCCAAGTGCGGCTTCCACCAGGCCCTGCTGGGCTTGAGCGGCGGCATAGATTCGGCCCTGGTGGCGGTGATCGCCGCCGCAGCCCTCGGCCCGCAGCAGGTGCGGGCCCTGCGGATGCCTTCGCCCTGGAGTTCGGCCGGCTCCCTGAGCGATGCCGAGGCCCTGGCCGAGCGGCTGGGGATCGGCACCAGCACCCTGGCGATCGAGCCGCTGATGGGGGGGTTCGCCACCCTGCTGGAGCCGGCCCTGGAGGGTCCCCCGGCGGGGCTCACGGCGGAGAACCTGCAGTCGCGGATCCGCGGCACGCTGCTGATGGCGGTGGCCAACCAGGAGGGGCGGCTGCTGCTCTCCACCGGCAACAAGTCGGAGCTGGCGGTGGGCTACTGCACCCTCTACGGCGACATGAACGGCGGCCTGGCCGTGATCGGCGATCTCTACAAGAGCACCGTGTTCGCCCTCTGCGAGTGGCTCGACAGCCCCGCCGCCGGGAGCTGCCGCCGGGAGCTGGGCCTGCCGGCCAGCGGCGAGCTGGTGGGGGAGGCGATCCGCCGCAAACCCCCCAGCGCCGAGCTCCGCCCCGACCAGCGCGACACCGACTCCCTGCCCGACTACGCCGTGCTGGATCCGCTGCTGAAGGCCTACATCGAGCAGATGCGCACGCCGGAGGAACTGATCGCGGCCGGCGCCGAGCCCGCCCTGGCCGAGCGGGTATACCGGCTGCTGCGGGTGGCGGAATTCAAGCGCCGCCAGGCCGCACCCCTGCTGAAGGTGAGCAGCCGGGCCTTCGGCAGCGGCTGGCGCATGCCGATCGCCGCCGGCTAAGGCTCCCCTGGCGGCAGGAAACGCTCACGGCGGGGCAATCCGTGGCGGTTGGCGCGCAGCCTCGCCAATCTGGAGCGAGCCCTACCCCGCGGTCCATGACAGCACCCGGCCTGACGGCCCCGATGGCCAGCATCGGTGTGCCCACGGAAATCAAGCGGGATGAGCAGCGGGTGGCGCTCAGCCCCGATGGGGTGCGGGAGCTGGTGGGGCAGGGGATGGAGGTGCGAGTGCAGGAGGGGGCGGGCCTCGGGGCCGGCCTCTCCGACGACGACTACGCCGCCGCCGGCGCCCGGCTGGTGAGCTGCGAGGAGGCCTGGGGCGCCCACCTGGTGGTGAAGGTGAAGGAGCCGCAGCCGGAGGAATTCCGCTACCTGCGCAGCGATCTGGTGCTGTTCACCTACCTGCACCTGGCCGCCTACCCGGAGGTGGGCGAAGCCCTGCTGGAGGCGGGCACCACCGCGGTGGCCTACTAAACCGTGCAGCTCGAGGACGGCAGCCTGCCCCTGCTGGCCCCGATGAGCGAGATCGCCGGCCGCATCGCCGCCCAGGTGGGCGCCCATCTGCTCGAGAAACCCCACGGCGGTCGCGGCATCCTGATGGGCGGCTGCACCGGGGTGCGGCCGGCGCGGGTGGTGGTGCTCGGCGCCGGCACCGTGGGCTGGAATGCCGCCCGCATCGCCGCCGCCATGGATGCGGAGGTGTTTCTGCTCGACCACTCTGTATTGTTGTAACTGATTGAGCGGTTTGTCTTTGTCTACGCCGCTTTGTTTTCACGCAATGGCGCG
>JBJTWS010000189.1:0-7984 GCA_046081905.1 Synechococcus sp.
CGCGGTAGCCGGGGTTGCTCCAGATGCTCTGCTGGTTGACCCAGGCGGCGCAGCCGGCCGCCTCGGCCAGGGGCTGCCAGGCCGGATCCACGTAGAGGAAGTTGCAGCTGAGCAGGCGGTGCTCCAGGCAGAAGTCGTCGATCAGCTCCAGCATCCGCCGCGTGAGCAGGGCCTCGTCTTCGCCGGGGGCGCACCAGAAGCGGTAGCCCTGCACCGGGCTCACTGGACTCATGCCCACCAGCTTGGGGTAGTAGCGCAGGCCCAGGTCGGAGGCGAGGCGCGCGAACGACTGATCGAAGACGAACTCGCCGTAGCTGTGGCCCTTCAGATAGAGGGGGGCCACCGCCACCAGGCGCTCGCCGCGCCAGAGGGCCAGGTGGCAGGGCTGCCAGCCCTGGCGGGGCACGATGCTGCCGCTGCGCTCCAGTTGGTGGAGCCAGTGCCAGCCGTAGAAGGGCAGCGCCTCCCCCACCAGGTCCTGCCACTGGTCGGCGGGCAGCTCCGCCATGGAGTGATGCCAGCGGGCATGCAACTCAGCCATGGGGCGGGCCGCGGCAGGGGTCAGTTCGGGCGCAAAACTAACGGCACTGCCGCCGCGACGGCGCCCCGTCGTTCGCCATGCCGCCGATGTCGCGCCGTCCTGCCCTGCTGCTGGCCCTTCTGGTGGCGGCTGGCGCCGCTGGAGCTCCGGAGGCCCGGGCCAGCCTGGCCCGGCCCCTGCTGCTGCTGATGCGGCCCCAGCTGGAGCAGCGGCTCACCCGGATCTGCCTGGAATCACTGGCGGGGGGGGAGAAGGGGGAGCTGGCCCGCAAGCTGCAGGATCCCTGCCGCCAGCTGGCGGGCACCACCAGCACCTGTCTGATCGAGGAGACCGACCGCAGCGGCCGCGGCCTGGGGGTGATGAGCGAACTGATCCAGGGCCGCTTCGGCGACGACAGCGAATGGGTGGCCAAGCGCTGCCTCGCCAAGCTGCTGGGCCTCCGCCCCGACAGCCTCCAGGACGTGCCCCTGCAGGAGCTCGGCCGCCGGGTGGGCCAGGGGAAACGCGGCGGCGGCTGAACCGCGGGCCAACACGGCGGATCAACGCGGTGACGGATCGCGCCCGTAGAGCACCAGCAGCTCCTCCCCCTCCAGGCGCCGCTGCTCCTTCAGGCACCAATGCCCAGCGAGGGCCTCGGCCACGCCGGTCTCCGGCGGCAGCCACAGATGGGGCCCGCCCAGCAGACGCGGGCAGTGGGTGAGCTGCAGCTCATCGAGGCAGCCCGCCGCGGCCAGCGACCCCACCAGGCGGGCCCCGCCAAGCAGCACCAGCCGCCGCAGCCCCACCGCCGCCAGCTGCTGCAGGGCCTCGGGCCAGCCGGGGGCCCGCAGGGCGCGCTCGAACCCGCCACCCGCCGCCCCAGGAGCCAGCTCCGCCCAGGCTTCAGGCGCCGCTGAACCGGCGGAAGGATCGAGCCACCAGCGCCGCAGCGGCTGATGGAAGAAGGGCAGCTCCGGCGGGAAGGCCGCGGCGCGGCTAACCGCCACAGCCACCGGCTGGGGCGGCCGGCCGGCCTCCGCCCGCTGGGCCAGCAGGTCGGGCTGGTGGAGCAGGCAGGTGGTGCCGTGGCGCCGCAAGGTCTCGGCCCCGATCAGGCAGCCATCGGCCCAGGCCAGGGCCTCCTCCAGGGCGCGGCGATCGCCAGGGCCGCCGATCTGGGCCGCGCCCCCCTCCGGAGGCGCCAGGCGGCCATCGAGGCTCACCGCCAGCACCAGGCGCACCAGCGGACGCGTCGCCGTCACCGCCGCCACCCAGGCCGCCTCAGGCGGCGGCGAGCACCTCCAGGGCGGGTGGCAGCATCCCCAGCTGGGCAGTTTCGGCGAACACCTCGGCGGCGTTGTTGGGGCTCTCCTGCAGGCGCACCTTGTGGAGGCGGGCACCGGTGGCGGCGATCGGCGCCGCCAGCAGATCGGCGATGTGGAGGGCGATGTTCTCGGCGGTGGGCACACAGCCGGCGAAGTGGGCCACGTCCTTGTTGAGGAAAGTGTGATCGAACGGTTCCACCACCAGGTCCTGCACGAGGGTCTGGAGCGCGGCCAGATCACAGACCATGCCGGTGCGCGGATCGATGGGGCCGCGCACGGTCACATCGAGCAGATAGTTATGGCCGTGGCCGTGGGGGCGGGCGCACTTGCCGTAGATGGCCTCGTTCTCCTGCTGCGAGAGCTCCGGGCGGGCCAGGCGGTGGGCGGCGGCGAAGTGGGTGCGGATCGAGAGGAAGGCTTCCATGGAATCGCCGATCACATCGGCCCAGAGGTTGTCGGTTTCGTAGAGGCGCAGCCCCATCAGGGGCAGGTGGGGGGCGAGGCGCCGCCAGACCACCTGGCAGAGGGCCTCGGTGGTGGGCAGGCAGCCCTCCGGCCGGGAGACGTCGAACTCGGGCCAGGCCCCGTTCAGGAAGCGGAAGTCGAGGGGCTCGCTCACCTCGCGGCGGATGGCGTGCTTCACCTCCGAGAGGTTCAGCACCATGCCGTCGGCGTCGAGCCGGCCGCCCATGGCCACCACCAGCTCGTAGTTGTGGCCGTGGCCGGGGGCAAGGCTGCAGGCCCCGAAGCGCTGCTGGTTGGTCTCGGCGTCGAGTTCCGGCAGCCAGTAGCGGTGGCTGGCGCTGAAGGTGGCGCGGCGGGTGATCACGCAGGGGCGGCCTTCGCCGTGGGGCCGGAAGGAGGCCGGTGGCGGGGCCAGGGGGGAAGGGGGGCGGCGATCTGGGGGTGCCTCAGGGGGCGCGCTCAACCCGGTAGCCGTCATCGCCCATGCCTGGAAGGCGTTCCATCCTAGAAACCGGATCCCGCACCCCGCCGACCCGCCATGGCCCCGGAGCCCAGCCACCGCCCCCTGGCCAGCCGGCTGGAGGGACTCAACCTCTACCTCGTGGGGATGATGGGCGCCGGCAAGAGCGCCGTGGGCCGGCCCCTGGCCGAGGCGCTCGGCTACCGCTTCCTCGATGCCGACACCACGATCGAGCAGGTGGCGGGCCGCGCGATTCCGGAGATCTTCGCCGCCGAGGGGGAGGAGGGATTCCGCCGGCTGGAAACGGCCGTGCTCGATCGGATCACCGGCTGGCATTCCCTGGTGGTGGCCACCGGCGGCGGGGTGGTGACCCGCCCCGAGAACTGGGGCCACCTGCGCCAGGGGGTGGTGATCTGGCTCGATGCGCCGGCGGAGCTGCTGTTGCAGCGTCTCCGCAGCGATCCCACCCCCCGTCCGCTGATGGCCGGCGACGATCCGGCCCGTCGGCTGCAGGAGCTGCTGGAGCAGCGCCTGCCCCTCTACGACCAGGCGGACCTGCGGGTGCGGCAGACGGGCGGCGAGCCCGAGCAGGTGGCCGCTCAGGTGCTGGAGGCCCTGCCCTCCATCCTCAAGGAGCGCACGGCGCCGCCGGAGCAGCCGGTGAGCCTCGTGAACGAAGAAGGGAGCGTGGTGCCCTCCTTCAACTGAACCCCCCGCCACCCGGCTCGAGCCGCACCGCGAACCACTGGATCGCCTCGCCCGGCGCCAGTTCGAGCTCACAGGCGGTGTCCATCAGCCGCCGGGCCTGCGCCTCGGCATTGGGAAGGTCGGCCAGGTCGGCAGGCACGGCGGGCAGGGCCTCCAGGTGCGCCGCCAGCCAGCGGACCGCAGCGGCGGCCTCGAGGATCTCCTGGGGCCGGCCGGGCTCCAGCACCACGTAATGATCGAGCTCCCGGAGGAGGGGATCGGACATGGCCGCCGCGCTGCTTGCCACCATCCTGGCGATCCTGCTGACCCTGCCGGCGGCGGGCTGGGCCGCCGGCCCGCTGGAGGAGCGGCTGGCGCGCTGGCCGGAGTGGAGCCTGCCGGCCCCGCTGCCCCGCCCCGGCCGCGGCGATCTGGTCTATCCCGGCTGGTTCGAGGGCCGATGGAGCGTCAGCGACCCGGACGCCGAAGCGCCCCTGGCCTGGGAGGCCCGCTTCCGCCCCGATGGCCGCGGCGGGATCGTGGGGGAGAGGGCCGCCAATGCGGCCGCCGTGGGCCGGGCCCTGCTGGGGGAGACGCTGCTGGCGGTGGAGCAGGACCCGGCCGATCCGAACCGGCAGCTGGCACGGCTGCGGGGGGGACAGCTGCTCGAATCGCGGGTGATCGGCCGCAGGGTGGAGACCGCCACTAGCGGCGATTTCCTGGCGGACGAACTGAGCCTGCAGGTGCTGCACGGCCCCGGCGATCCCCGCATCACCCGGGTGGAGACCCTCAGCCGCTACCACCGCCGCGCCGACGGCGCCATCGAGGGCAGCCAGTGGCAGGCCACCTACCCCTCGCCCGCCGAGGGGCTGGGGGCCCGCCCCCTGGCCACCGGCCGCTACCGGCTCAGGCTCGACCCACGGCCTCCAGAATCCGGTCCCGCCAGCTGAAGACGGGCTCCAGCAGGGGGTTGTCGGCGATGCCGGCCACACCGCGGCCCGCCAGGGGGGCCCCGGCGGAGGCGGGGAAGCGCAGCAGCGAGAGCTGGGCCGCCACGGCCAGATCCGCCAGGGAGAGCTGATCGCCCACCAGATGGGCCCGCTCGCTCACCAGCAGGGCCAGCTGCTCGAGGTTGCGACGCAGCTGCTGCATGCCGCGGCCGGCGATCGCCTCACTCACGGCGCCGGTCACCGGCGAGAGGGCGTCGGCGGGCAGAGCCCCCACGAGATCCCGCAGAGGGCCAGGCAGGCGCTCCGGCAGCAGGGCGGTGCGCAGCACCGGATCGGCCGCCGCCCCCTGCAGCAGGGCGAGCCGGGCCCCGGCGGCCAGGGCGGTGTCGGCCCAGTCTTCGAGCAGCCACATGCGAGCGCGATCGGCCGGATCGGCCGGCTGCAGGCTCGGCGTGGGGTGCCGCGCCTCCAGGTGCAGGGCGATGGCGGTGGAATCGGAGATCACCGCTCCGCCATCCACCAGCACCGGCACCTGCCGCTGACCGGAGAGGCGGAACAGCTCCAGCTGCCCCAGGCCGGGGGTGACTTCCACCACCGTGTAGTCGAGGCCCTTGGCCGCCAGGATCAGGCGCACCTTCTCGCAGAAGGCCGAATGTCTGAACTGGTGCAGTTCCATCGGCGGGGAATCTCCGGCGCGGGCGGTGGGATGGGGGGCGGAGCGACCTCGAACGGGGGCCCGGCGCAGCCCGCGACAGGAACCACCCCCGGGCGGCAGAGTAGCCAGCACCCGCTGGCCTGGTGGAAGAGGCGATGAAGGACTTTTTCGTGAACGTGACGCGCTACCCGCGTTATCTGATCGCCTTCAGCCTCGGGGTGCTCAACTCGGTGGTGGAGCCCCTGGCGCGGCGGCGCAGCAACCCGGTCACTGCAGTGGCCCTGGTGGGGGCGCTGATCAGCGGGCTGCTCTCCCTGGGCCTGGTGCTGCGTGCGATGGTGACCCCAGCACCTCTGGCGTAGCCATGGCACAGGGCCGACGGGTGGAACGGGTGGCCGCCCTGATCCGCCGCGAAGTGAGCGAACTGCTGCACAGCGGCATCAAGGACGAACGGGTCGGCCACGGCATGGTGAGCGTCACCAACGTGGAGGTGGCGGGCGACCTGCAGCACTGCCGCATCTATGTGAGCGTGTTCGGCTCCGACGACGACCGCGAGCAGGCCATGGCGGGCCTGCGCTCGGCCGCCCCCTACGTGAAGGGCGAGCTGAGCCGCCGCCTGAAGATGCGGCGCACGCCGGAGGTGGTGTTCCAGCTGGATCGGGGCCTCGAGAAGGGCACCTCGGTGCTGGGGCTGCTCCATCGCCTCGAGGAGGAGCGCCGCCTGCGGGAGGAGGGGGCCCCCGCCGCGCCGGAGCCAACGGACGATGACCCCGCCTGACACGCGGGCCGACGCCGCGGCGGCCCCCGGCGCAGACCGCCAGGAGCTGCGCCGGCTGGTGGCCGAACTGCTGGTGGTGCGCTGCAGCGGCCACCTCGGCGATGACCAGCGCCGCTATCCCCGCTGGGAGCTCGATAACGCCACCCTGCAGCGGCTCCTGGCCGAGGGGGTGGGGGGCGTGATCCTGCTGGGGGGCAGCGCCGCGGAGCTGCGGCTGCGGCTGCGGCAGCTGCAGGCCTGGGCGGCGGAGCCCCTGCTGCTCTGCGCCGATGTGGAGGAGGGCGTGGGCCAGCGCTTCGAGGGGGCCAGCTGGCTGCCGCCGCCGCTCACCCTCGGCCGGCTGCACCGGCAGGAACCGGAGCGGGCCCTCGCCCTGGCGGAGCGCTACGGGCGCTGCATCGGCGCGGAGGCCCGTCAGCTGGGGCTGAACTGGGTGCTGGCGCCGGTGTGCGATGTGAACAACAACCCGGCCAACCCGGTGATCAACCTGCGGGCCTGGGGGGAGGATCCCGCCACCTGCGCCGCCCTGGCCACCGCCTTCCTGCGCGGCGCCCAGGCCGAAGGGGTGCTCTGCTGCGCCAAGCACTTCCCCGGCCACGGCGACACCGCCGTGGACTCCCACCTCGCCCTGCCCCGGCTTGCGCACGACCGCACGCGGCTGGAGCAGGTGGAACTGCCCCCCTTCCGGACCGCCATCGCCGCCGGGGTGGCCTCGGTGATGACCGCCCACCTGCTGCTGCCGGCCCTCGATCCCCACCAGCCGGCCACCCTCTCGCCGGCGGTGCTGGAGGGTCTGCTGCGGCAGGAGCTCGGCTTCGGCGGGCTGATCGTGACCGACGCCCTAGTGATGGAGGCGATCGCGGGCCGGACCGGCGGCGCCGAGGCGGCGGTGCTGGCCCTGGAGGCGGGCGCCGATCTGGTGCTGATGCCTGAAGACGCCGACCAGGCGATGGCGGCGATCCTGGCGGCGCTGGCCTCGGGGCGGCTGAGCCGCGAGCGCCTGGAGGCCAGCGCCACCCGGCGCCTGCAGGCCCTGGCCCGGGTGGCCGCGGCGGGGGATGCCGCCGCCCCAGCCGGCGCTGAGGCCCACAAGCCCCTGGGGATCCTCAGCAACGGTCCCACCGCCGACGACCTCGCCCTGGCCGGCGAGCTGGTGCAGCGCAGCCTGCGGCACCGGGGCGGCCGCATCACACTCCCCGCAAGCGGGGGCCTCAATCTGATCCGGATCGATGGCGCCCTGGGCTGCAGCTTCCTGCCCGGCGGCGCTCCCGCCCTGGCCTGGCCGGCGGCGGCGGGGCTGCGCACCGTGCTGCTCGATGGCCTGGGTCCCTGCCCCTGGCGGGCTGATGCTGGGGCGCCACTGGATGTCGAGCGACTCGGCCAGGGCCCGGTGCTGCTGCAGTTGTTTGTGCGCGGCAATCCCTTCCGGGGCAGTGCCGCAGGCCAGGAGCCCTGGGCTGCGGTGATCGCCCAGCTGCAGGCGGCAGGAAGGCTGGCCGGGCTGGCGGTCTACGGCAGCCCCTACCTCTGGGACTGCCTGCAGCCCCTGCTCGACCCTGCGATTCCAGCGGCCTGGAGCCCTGGGCAGATGCCCATGGCCCAGGTCGCCCTGCTCGCCGGCCTCGGACTGGAACCCACGATCCACAGTCCGAAGCCCGCCACCAACGGCAGCAGCCAGGCCACCGAGGCGGTCGGGGATGCCGTCAGCGAGGATGATCCCAGAGAGGCACTGGAGCCCTGCCAGCTCAGCCTGCAGCGCACCGCTCTCGGCGCCCTCGAGACCAGCGGGCGTGCCGACGACGACAGCCCCCCCGCAAGCCGGGAAGGCTTCACCGACTGATGCTCAGCCTCTCCATGCTCGTGCGCGATGAGGCCAGCCGCATCGAGGCGGCCCTGGCTTCGGTGGCCGGCTTCGTGGACGAGATCGTGGTGCTCGACACCGGCTCCCGCGACGACACGATGGCCATCGCCCGCCGCTGCGGCGCCCAGGTGCACATGCTGCCCTGGCCCGGCGATTTCGCCCCGGCCCGCAACCACGCCCTGGAGCTGGTGCGCGGCGACTGGGTGCTGGTGCTCGATGCCGACGAGCAGCTGTGCCCCGCGGCACGGGGGCCGCTGCTGGAGCTGATGGCCCAGCCGGATCT
>JBJTWS010000190.1:0-4333 GCA_046081905.1 Synechococcus sp.
GCTCGCTCTCCAGCAGATCGCGGGTGGTGCCGGGCAGGTCAGTCACGATCGCCCGCTCCCGCCGGCTGAGCCGATTGAGCAGGCTGCTCTTGCCCACGTTGGGGCGACCCACGATCGCCACCCGCAGGCCCTCCCGCAGCAGCTCCCCCTGGCACGCCTCCTCCACCAGCCGGGTGAGTTCCTGCCGCACCCCCTCCAGCTCCCGCGTCACGGCGGCGGCATCGAGGGGGGGGAGATCCTCCTCGAAATCGACCCGCGCCTCCAGTTCGGCCAGCTGGTCGAGCAGCCGCTCCCGCAGCGCAGCGATGCGCCGCTGCAGGCCGCCCTCGAGGCCCGCCATCGCCAACTGGGCGGCCCGGCGGCTGCGGGCGGCGATCATCTCCCCCACGGCCTCGGCGCGGGTGAGGTCGAGGCGGCCATTCAGGAACGCCCGCTGGCTGAATTCGCCGGGCTGGGCGCGGCGGGCACCGGCCGCCAGCACCAGCTCCAGCACCCGCTGCACCGCCACCAGCCCGCCATGGCAGTGGAGCTCCACCACGGTTTCGCGGGTGAAGCTGCGGGGGGCGCGCATCAGTAGCAACAGGGCCTCATCGACCCGCTCGCCGCTGGCGGGGTCCACCACATGGCCATAGAGCACCCGGTGGGTGTCCCAGGGCTGTACGCCGGGCGCCCGGAACAGGGCGGCGCCGATCGCTTCCGCCTGGGGGCCGGAAATCCTTACGATCGCCACACTTCCTTCCCCCGGGGCGATGGCGGTGGCCACCGCCGCGATGGTGTCGCCGCTGCCGTCGCTTCCCTTTCCGCCGTTCACCCGTCCATGGCGTCCCGTTTCTCCCAGTTTCGACCGCACGGGTCCCTGGTGCGGTTGCTGCGGCGGGCGGCGCTCTGGCTCTGGCACCAGGAGGGGAGCCACGGCCAGCGAGCGCGGGGGCTGGCGGCGGGGGTGTTCTGCGGCTGCTTCCCGTTCTTCGGGCTGCAGACCCTGCTCGGCATCGCCCTGGCCAGCGTGGTGCGGGGCAACCACCTGCTGGCGGCGGCGGGCACCTGGATCAGCAACCCGTTCACCTACGTGCCGCTCTACTGGTTCAACTTCAAGCTCGGATCCCTTCTGCTGGGGCCCGGCCTCGGCTGGCCCGGGCTGGAGGTGCTGCGCAGCGAGGCCATCTGGCAGCTGGGCTGGTCGTTCGTGAGCCGGATCCTGCTGGGCTCCCTGATCGTGGGGGCGGTGGCGGCGGTGGGCCTGGGCTGGGCCTACTGGCGCTGGCTGGAGCGCAGCGGCGCCGCCCCGGCCCCCCTGGAGGAAGTCACGGGTTCGTGAGCCCCGGGAACACCATCAGGTCGATGTGGCCGCCACTGGGGTGGCGCCACTCGCGGAATTCCGCGGCCAGGGCCCTCTGTTCCTGGGGCAGGCACTGGTCCTGCAGATCCTGGAGGCGCTGGTGCACCAAATCAAGGGTGTTGTCGATCAGCTGGGCGGCCTGTTCGGAGGTCATGGGATCTACGGCGGTGGGGCCGCAGCCCCGGGGTTGGGGAGGTTGTAGGCAAGCCGATCCGGGGCGGCTGTAGCGGCAGACACCCGCCCCTGAGGCTGTGGGGGGATCCTCACGCGGCCGTGAGGGCCGAGAGCTGCTAGATCTGCCGCGGGCTTCCCGCTGCCAGGACCTCCCATGGCTCCCCGCTCCCGAGGCAGCCGCTTCGCGCGCTTCATCCGGCGGGCCCTGAGCGTGGTGCTCTGGGCCGTGGCCCTCGCCGGGGGGATCACCTCGCTCGTCTGGCTCGGGGGCGTCAGCTTCTGGGGGCTGCTCTACTGCACCGTGAAGCCCCCGCTGGAATGCGCCCTGTCGCTGCTGGTGCTGGCCCTGTGGTGGGGCGCGGCGCTCTTCGGGGTGGGGCTGGCGGTGGTGGGGGCGCGGCGGCTGTGGAGGGTTCGCTGAGGCGAGGCGCTTCAACCCACCCCGGTGCGGCAGATGTCGAGCACGTCGGCCATGGAGCGGATCTGGTCCATGGTGGTGCGCAGCTGGCTGGCGCTCTGCAGTTCCACCCGCAGATCGATCCGGGCCGGCTTGCCGTGGGCCGTGCGCACGCGCGCATCGCTTACGTTGATGCGGTGGTCGGAGAGGCGGGTGAGGATGTCCTTGAGCACGCCCACCCGATCCAGCACCTCGATCCGCAGCTGCACCGGGTAGCGGCGCTTCTCCTGGTCCGCCGCCGGATTCCAGCGCACCGGCAGCCGCCGCTCCAGCGGCACCTGGGCCACGTTGGCGCAGTCCTGGCGGTGGATCGTGATGCCGTGGTTGCCGAGGGCCACGCTGCCCACGATCGCCTCCCCCGGCAGCGGACTGCAGCACCCCCCCAGGCGGTATTCGAGCCCCTCGAGGCCGAGGATCGGGCTGCCGGAGCCGGCGGCCGCCGCCGGGGCGGTGCGTTCCTGGCTCCCCACCCCGGCGGCCACCTCCTCGTTGCTGAGCACCGGGGCCGCCGCCTCGGTGGCCAGGCGGATCTCCTCCCGCAGGCGGTTGAGCATCTGGTGGAGCGTCACCCCACCGAAACCGAGGGAGGCCAGCAGGTCTTCGGTGCCCACCAGGTTGCAGCGCCGCGCCACCTTGGCCATCGCCTCGCCGTTGAGCAGGGCATCGAAGCCGTCGCGGCCGAGCTCCCGCTCGAGCATGGCGGTGCCGCGCTGAATGTTCTCCTCGCGGTGGCTCTTCTTGTACCACTGGCGGATGCGATTGCGGGCCGTGGGGGTGGCCACGAAATTGAGCCAGTCGAGGCTGGGATGGGCCGACTTGGCGGTGATGATCTGCACGAAGTCGCCGTTCTGCAGCGGCGTGGCCAGGGGGCAGAGGCGATCGTTGATCCGCACCCCCTGGCAGTGATTGCCCACCTCCGAGTGGATGCGGAAGGCGAAGTCCACGGCGGTGGATCCCTTGCGCAGACCCACCACATCCCCCTTGGGGGTGAACACGAACACCTCCTCATCGAAGAGGTCCTCCTTGATCGAGGCGAGGTAGTCGCTGCTGTCCTCGCCGCCGTCCTCCTTCTGCCAGTCCACCAGCTGCCGCAGCCAGTTGAAGCGTTCGGTGTCGGCGCCGGCGGCGGCGGGAGAGCCGCCCTCCTTGTACTTCCAGTGGGCCGCGATGCCGTACTCGGCCACCTGGTGCATCTCGCCGGTGCGGATCTGCACCTCGATCGGCCGGTGGCGGCCGATCACCGCCGTGTGCAGCGACTGATAGCCGTTCGGTTTGGGCAAACCGATGTAGTCCTTGAAGCGGCCCGGAATCGGGCGGAAGGTGTCGTGCACCACCGCCAGGGCGCGGTAGCAGCTCTCCAGGTTGGGGCAGAGGATCCGCAGGGCCGCCACGTCGTAGATCTCGTGGAAGGCCTTCTGCTGGCGCTGCATCTTGCTCCAGATGCCATAGAGATGCTTCGGCCGGCCGCTCACCTCGCAGTCGCTCAGCCCCACCGACGCCAGCCGGTCGCGCAGCAGCTGCACCGTTACGGCCAGGCGCTGCTCCCGTTCGCTGCGCTTGGTGGCCACCTGCTGCTGCACATCGCGGAAGGCCTCGGGTTCGAGGATCTTGAAGGCCAGATCCTCCAGTTCCCACTTGAAGCGGCCGATGCCGAGCCGGTTGGCCAGGGGGGCGTAGATCTCGCGGGTCTCGCGGGCGATGCGCTGCTGCTTCTCGGGTTTGAGCGCCCCGAGGGTGCGCATGTTGTGACCGCTCGTGGTAGCTCCCTCAGCAGTAGCACTAGTAGCATTAGCATCCTTTGCTGCGCCTGCCTCGGCGGCAGGTGCTGCTTCATCCTTAGCGGCACCTTCTTTGTCCTTCTCCTCGTCCTTCTTCGCATCACCCTCCGGTGCACCGGCTTCTCCCTTTGCTTCATCTTTCGCTTCGCCCTCAACTGCTGCTGCTTCGCCCTCTGCAGCCGCGGCTTCATCTTTTGCTGCGCCCTCTGCTGCTGCCGCTTCGCCCTCTGCAGCCGCGGCTTCGTCTTTCGCTTCGCCCTCAACTGCTGCTGCTTCGCCCTCTGCAGCCGCCGCTTCGTCTTTCGCTTCACCCTCGACTGCTGCTGCTTCACCCTCCGCCGCCGCCGGCTCAGTTGCTGTCTCTGCCGCTACGGCAGCGGCTTCCTCCGCAAATGTTACAGTAGTGGTGGCGCATGCAATGGCTACGAGGAGGAGGAGGGCTGTGTATCGAGGCATGGCGATGAAAAATGATGTGCAAATAGTTATCGAAATGAAATAATGATGGTTCAACAGAGCACCCTGACGAGATCGAGGATAGTAGGATATCGTAGTAGGGATAGGGAGTTGGCTTTTATTGTTTCGGCG
>JBJTWS010000191.1:0-2782 GCA_046081905.1 Synechococcus sp.
CATGTCGTATCTGGTGAGCAGCTTCGAGCTCAGCGCCAGCGGCATGCGCACGATCGATCGCGGCCATGATCCGGCCACCCACGAGCAGCTCTGGGGTTCCCTGGCCGGCCCGTTCGAGTTCGAGCGCACGGATGACTACAGCCAAGAGTTGCCGCTCCACTGGCTGAGCGCGTGAGCAGCGCTTGCTTTACATAGCTTCACGGCGTGGTGAAGCTGTGTGAGTTGTTGGCGGCGTTGCATGGGTGGCCCGCGCGAAAACCGTAAGTTCGGCACCGATTTCTCCCCATGCCATGGCATTGCCGCTGCTGGCCACGCGCCCCATCACCCAGAACGCCCGGGTGAACAACTTCGCCATCGGCAGCGATGAAGCGCCGCGCCCCCAGGTGACTGTGGACGAGCAGATCGAGCAGACCTATCGCCAGATCTTCTTCCACGCCTTCAAGGTGGATCGCGAGCCGATGATGGAGATGCAGCTGCGCAATGGCGATATCAGCGTGCGCGAGTTCGTGCGGGGTCTGCTGCTCTCGTGCAAGTTCCGGGAGGGCTTCTACCGTTGCAACAGCAACTACCGCGTGGTGGAGTAGGTGGTGGGTCGGGTCCTCGGCCGCGAGGTGCATGGCGACCAGGAGCGCATCGCCTGGTCGATCGTGATCGCCAACAAGGGTCTCGAGGGCCTCGTGGATGCGCTGCTCGACTCGCCGGAGTACCTGGAAAATTTCGGGCTCGACACCGTGCCCTTTCAGCGCTCACGGGTCCTGGCCGGCCATGCCCGGGCCACGCTGCCCTTCAACCAGAAGGCGGCTGGCTACAACGCTTACTGGCGTGATGCCAGTGCCCGCCGCGCCCCGGCCAGCCCCTTCGCTGGTGGCGGCGCTCAGTTCAGCGGCGGTCAGATGTCTGCTGCCTGGGTGGGTGGACAGCCCCCCAAGCTGGCTCAGACCATCTGGCTCGCCGTGGCGGCCATCGGTGGCCTGGAACTGGTGCGCCTGGTGATCACCACCGCCGGCTCGATGCTGAGCACCGGTTCGGCCGGCTGAGCCGGGTCCCGGGAGCCGCGGCGCGTGGCTCCCGGTTCAGGCGCTCCTTCTCGATCAGGCGCTCAGTTCATCCATGAACGGTTGCTCCTCCTCCTCTTCCGGGAAGGGGTTCAGCTCCAGCTCGGGCTCCTCTGAGGAGGGGCCGTCGTTGAGGGGAGCAGCCGCGCGGATCCCCTCAGCGTCAAGGCCCAGCTGCCGATCCGGACGCCGCAGGGGCAGGGGCTGCACACGGCCATGGGCGGCGGTAGGGGCGGCGGCAGTGAGCAGATCCTCCAGGCGTGCGATCCGCTCTTCGGTGGCTGCCAGCAGCTCATCGGTTTCGCTGGTGTGATCCGCCTGGCTCAGCTCGCCCAGCTGCAGGTCCTGCAGCTGATCCTCCAGGCCCCCCAGCCGCTCCTCCAGCTCCAGCAGACGCAGGGTGAGCGTTTCGCCCACCTGGCTGAGGGCCTGCAGTTGTTCACTGAGCCGCTGCTGCAGTTCGCTGGCGGTGACGGCTGACATCCCAGTGCCTGTAAGGAGTTGCACGGATGGTACCGGCGCTGGCAAGGCACGCCAGGTCCCTTCTTTGTAATGATTCTGAAAGGCGCCGGTGGATGGCAAACGGGCCCCATAGGATCCGGCTCTGGCACCAGTAGCGCAGGTTGCCTCCCGGCGCGGCATCTCTCCCTTTGCTGCCACGGTGCTCCTGGGTTGTGCCTCGGTGCTGATTCCGTGCTGCCCAAGTGCTGCTTCAGCGCTCTTCCAGCTCCCCCCTGGCCCGACAGCTCGCCCGCAAGCTCCATGACTCTCGCCAACGCTGCCTACCTGGGCATCCAGCGTTACGCCAACAACCGCGTTAACGAAAACTGGACCACCGGCTCCTCAGACGACAAGGCCGCCATCATCCGCGCCGTCTACCTGCAGGTCCTGGGCAACCAGTACGTGATGTCCAGCGAACGGCTCGAAGGACCTGAGTCGCTGTTCAAGCGTGGCTACCTGAGCGTGCGCGAATTCGTGCGCCAGGTAGCCAAGAGCGGTCTATACCGCACCAAGTTCTTTGAGAGCACCAATCCCTACCGCTTCATCGAACTGAACTTCAAGCATCTGCTCGGCCGGGCTCCGCAGAACAAGGCGGAGATGCTGCACCACTTCACGATCCTGCAGGAGCAGGGCTTCGACGCAGAGATCGATTCCTACCTCGACAGCGCCGAGTACCAGGAGCGCTTCGGTGAGGAGGGCGTGCCC
Source organism: Synechococcus sp. (assembly GCA_046081905.1). Classification (GTDB taxonomy): domain Bacteria; phylum Cyanobacteriota; class Cyanobacteriia; order PCC-6307; family Cyanobiaceae; genus CBW1002. The sequence goes on from JBJTWS010000191.1 coordinate 2,262, forward strand.
TACCTGCACAGCTGGAACTATTCCGTGGGTCAGCAGTGCCTGCAGTTCTCCTACATGCTCCAGCTGGTGCGTGGCACCGCCGCCTCGATCAAGGGCGACATCACCAAGAACCAGTCCCGCCTCAATCCCTCCGTGCATGCTGAGACGCCGCTGCCGGTGGTGAGCCCGATGGCCAAGGGCAATGTGTTCCGCAAGGTGGGCACCGACGGCGTGACCCGTCAGGGCGTGGGTGCCGGCGAAGAGGGCCGCACTTTCCGCGTGGAAATCACCGGTTTCAACAACTACCGCCTGCACAAGCGCAGCAACCGCGTGTGCTTAATTCCCTTCAACAAACTGCTGGAGTACCAGCAGCAGATCCACCGCAAAGGCGGCCGGATCGCCAGCATCACTCCGGTCAACTGACGGGATCCTGCGCTCCCTATTACCCCGTAGCTCCGATGAAGGTTTCTGCAGGCAACCGCGGCACCTGCTTCAGCAATGACCTCCAGGTGTCGTTCACGGTCACCGGTCTGGTCTACAAT
>JBJTWS010000192.1:0-17163 GCA_046081905.1 Synechococcus sp.
GCTGGTGAAAGGGAGCTTCGGCTGCCTGCAGGTAGCGCTGCACCTCGTCGTTGGAGAAGCGTGGGCCCAGATAGGTGCCGCGCATGGCGTCGTGGGGCTGGGGCGTGCGCGGTTGGCCGTGGTGCTGATGCCAGGCCACCATGGCGGCGCCGAGGGCGGAGCCGGCATCGCCGGCGGCCGGCTGGATCCAGATCCGCTCGAAGATCCCCTCCCGCAGCAGCTTGCCGTTGGCCACGCAGTTGAGGGCCACGCCGCCGGACAGACACAGATCCGTGGCGCTGGTCTCCTGGCTCAGGCTGCGGGCCAGCCTGAGCACGATCTCCTCGGTGACCACCTGGATCGAGGCGGCCAGATCCATGTGGAACTGGCTGAGCTCGGTTTCGCCCTTGCGCGGGGGCCGGCCGAAGAGCTTGTGAAACTTGCGCCCGGTCATGCGGAAGCCGCGGTGAAACTTGAAATAGCTGAGATCGAGCCGGAAGGTGCCATCCGGCTTGATGTCGATCAGGTGGCGGCGAATTGTGTCGGCGTGCACGGGTTCGCCATAGGGGGCGAGGCCCATCAGCTTGTACTCGCCGGAATTCACCTTGAAGCCGCAGTAATAGGTGAAGGCTGAATACAGCAGGCCCAGCGAATGGGGGAAGCTGATCTCCCACAACGGCGTGAGCTTGTCGCCCTCGCCCAGCCAGGCCGACGTGGTGGCCCATTCACCCACGCCATCCATGCAGAGCACGGCGGCCTTGGCGAAGGGGCTGGGATAGAAGGCCGCGCCGGCGTGGGAGAGATGGTGTTCGGAGAAGAGCAGCTCCGGCAGGCTTGTGCGATCTGGCTCGGGCTCCCCATGGGCCTCAGCCATCGCGGCGGCCAGCTTGAGCAGCTCCTTGCGGATCTCGCTCTTGAGAAACAGCTTCTCCTTCAGCCACACCTGCATGGCCGCTACAAACGAGCGGCCGCCCCGTGGGGCGGCGCCCAGGTAGGTCTCGAGCAGCCGCTCGAAGGTGAGCAACGGCTTCTCGTAGTAGACCACCGCTTCGAGATCCCCCAGCCGCAGCCCCTGGCTCTCCAGGCAGTAGCGGATCGCCTGGGCGGGGAAGCGGGCGTCGTGCTTGCGGCGGCTGAAGCGCTCCTCCTGGGCCGCGGCCAGCACGAGGGGGCCATCGATCAGGGCGGCGGCACTGTCGTGGTAATAAGCCGAGATGCCCAGGATCTTCATCGAACGCGTGATGGTCTTGGCTTGATGTGCATCAAAAACAACCTGCCCGGCTGTTCCTGCCGAACAGGAGCCCGCAGATTGCCGCGGTTGCGATCAGATCAATCGTTCCGCCCTCGGAGGCTTGGAGCTGTTCGCACCGGTGGTGCGCAGCTTCATCGTATCCGCTCCCAGACATGGTAAACGGCCTGCTGCCGTGGCGGGCCATCCAGGTTGGCTGGGGCGGGCTGCGCTGCCAGCACCGGGATGCCGGCTCGGTTGAGCCATCGCCAGGAACGGAACCCGGCCCGGTTGAGCAAGGCTGCCGACAGCTGATTGACCCCGCTGGTGGTGATCTGAGAGGCGATGTCGGCGTCGTAGACGCGGATTTCTGAATAGGGGCTGTAGTAAGGGGAGATCGGGGTTTCCTGGATCACCAGGGTGGGTTGTTGTTTCAGTTGCTCAAGCACCTTGAGGCGTTCGGCTTCGGAGTGTGCTTTGCGCAGCAGGCCATGGGTTTCCCAGTTTGCGAGGGTCTTGGTATTGCTGATGCGGCTGGGATGAATGGCTACGACGAGATTGGTGTAGCCATGCAAAGCGCTGCCAATCAATTCATCGGCGAGCACCACCACGGGCGCGCCTCCCTGGGCCGCCTGGACCTCCCGAATGCTGGGCATCAGTGCGCTGGCAACGGCTTGCATGTCGACCCGGCCTGATGGCCCGCCAAGAATGTGTCCCGACTTGCTCCAGAAGAGCTGGGTCCTGCGGGCGTCGTTGCCGGTGATCGGCATAAGCACCAGAACGCTTGTCAGCAGCGACAGCAGTCGCGCTGGCCAGTGCTGGGGGCGCTGGCTGAGGGCGCGATCCAGAAGGCAGGGCAGCGGCGAGAACAGAATGCAGCCCCACATCAGCCGGTAATTGGAGATCACTTCGTAGGGCAGGTTGATCAACAGATGGCTGAAAGGCGGCACCAGGAATCCCACCAGGATCGAGAGCCCATAGAGGGAGCTCACCAGCGAGTAGAGCTCGCCTTCCGCTTCCGGGCGATCGCCCTCTGGGTTGTCTTCGCTGAGGGCTGAACCCTTCATGCCCCGTGCCAAGGGCCGCCAGCTGCGCGCCAGGTGCAGCACCGCCATCAGGATGCTCGCCACCGCCAGGGTTTCAGGCCGGGATCCCGGCGAGCGCATCAGATAGGAGGCCGGCAGGGCATGGGATGGCAGGCCGAGCGGGCTCAGGAAGCTCCAGGGGATGATGAAGCGCGATGACTTGTTGATCAGCCAACCGGTCTTGAACGTGAGCACCAGGGCCAGCAGGCCGAGGCTGCTGATCAGCAACCAGCGGGCCGCCCCACGGCTGAGATTCCCCAACGCCAGCGGCCGCTTCAGCTGTCCGTTCAGCTTCACCATGCCGATCAGGGCCTGGAGGGGTACCAGCAGGACCAGGGTGCAGAGGGCGAAGGCGCCGTGGAGTTTCATCGTCAGCAGCAGGAACACCAGCAGCGCTGCCACCAGAGCGCCTGCCTGACGCAGGGCCGTGCTGCGCCACTGCAGCAGGCGCAGCATCACCATCACGGCCTCCAGGAAGATGGCGGCCGCCAGGATCGATCCCTGAAGGCTGTGATTCACCAGGAAGGCGATGGCCTGGTTGCCCAGTCCGAAGGCCACCAGCAACCAGCTCAGGGCCGCCGCCGCCGCACCTACCCCGGCTGCCTGCAGCAGCCTGAAACTGCTCAGGCCGAGCACGCTCACCTCCAGCCCGATCGTGAGCCGCTGGGGCCATCCGCTGAGCAGGCTGGCCGGTTCGAGATCCCCCGCCTGCAGCACCACGCTCCAGAGGGTGCAGAAGCGCTGATAGGTCGGCTGCCGCCACCCCTCCACCAGGCAGCTGCGTGCCGGGGGTGGATCCAGCTGGGCCTGGATGAAGGTCTGGAGGTAGTCGGTGCTGTCGCCGGGATACTCGAACGGGTAGGGCCGCAGGGCCAGCAGCAGCCCGATCGCCAGGCTTGCTGCCAGCGCCGTGACCACATAGGCCCGCTGGCGAGCGGGCGGGGTCGCCGGCCCGGCGCCTGTGATGCCTGGGGAATGGGTGCCGGTTGCCGCCAGGCCCATCAGGAGCAGCAGCACCAGCAGTGGGATCGCGAGGCGCAGCAGGGCGCCAAGGATCTCTCCCGGCAGCGGCAGGGCCAGGAGGGCCAGCAGCGGCAGCAGCAGGGCCGTCCCCACGCCCCTGGACAGCAGGCTCTGGGGCCGTAGCAGGGCCACGCCATTGAGCAGGGTCAGCCCTAGCAGCAGCAGGCTGAGCGGCGAGGTCAGCAGCGCAGTCCAGTCGGCCTGGTCGGTGGGCAGGGCGAGGAAGATCACTGCAGCTCCTCCAGCAGGCGGGTCACCTCGGCGGCGGTGTGGCGCCAGTCGAAGCCGCTGGCCCGGCGTGGCCCCTCGCGCTGGGCCCGGGCCATCAGGCCATTGTCCGCCAGCACGGCGACCATGGCCGCGGCGATCGCTTCAGGCCGCCGCGGATCGACCAGCTGGCCAACCGAATCCACCACCTCCGGCAGGCCCCCTGCCCGGGCGGCGATCACGGCGGTTCCGCAGGCCATGGCCTCCAGCGCGGGCAGGCCGAACCCCTCCCAGAGGCTGGCGATCACCAAGGCACGGCAGCGGTTGAGCAACTCCAGCCGCTCAGCGTCGCTCACCCAGGCAATCCAGCGGCAGCGGCCGGCGATGCCGAGTTCGGCCGCCAGCCCCTGAAGCTTCGGGGTGTAGCGGCGGTCGTGCGGACCCACCAGCATCAGGGTGGCCTCGGGCTCGCGCACCAGGGCGAAGGCCCGCAGCACCCGTGCCAGGTTCTTGTGGGGGTCGTGCCGACCGAGCACCAGGAAGAAGGGCTGGCGCTCGAGGTTGAGGGGCCGCAGGCCGCCGGGGTCGAAGCCCAGCCGGATCGGCACCAGCCGCCGGGCCGGCACCCGCAGCCGCCCGTGCACCTCCCGGGCCGTGGCCTCGGAATTGCAGAGCACCGCCACCGCCCGGTGGAGCACCAGGGGCACGTAAGCGAGGTGATAGGCCAGCAGCGGTGTGGGCTGCGGGAAGCGCAGGGGCAGCAGGTCGTGGGCCAGCACCACCGAACGCACCCTCCGCAGCAGGGGCGCCTCCGGCAGCGGCGAGAGCAGCAGCGGGTTGCCGTGCCTCCGGATCAGGGCCGGCAGGGTGTTCTGGGTCCAGAGCAGGCGGCGCAGGTGACCCCGGCTACCGGCAGCGGGGGAGAGGTCTGCCGGGATCGGGATGCCGTGGGGTCGGCCAGCCAGGGCGGGTTTGCCGCTTCCTTCCCCGTGGGCTTCCGTGAGCCCCGGATCCAGCAGGGGCACCAGGCGTGGATCAAGGGCGGTCGCCAGGTCGCGCGCCACCACGCCGATCCCCGTGGGCTTCGGGCCGAGGTAGCTGCCGTTGAACAGGGCCAGGGGGCGTTGGCAGGTCATCGCTGGGCCGCGCTGGGATCGCTGGGCACCGGACCGATGGGCTCGCGGATCGCCGTGGCCAGTCCCCGCAGCACCGCCATACTCCGTTGTGGACGGATTGGCAGCTTCGCTGTGGCTGTGGCCAGCAGCCGCAGCCCCCGCAGCGCTCGGACCCAGGCGTGCCTGTGGCGTTGCAGGAAGCGCCAGTAGCTGATCGTGGTGAGCCTCGCCCGGCGCTGGGGATCGCCGCCGCTGCCGCTGCCGCGCTGATGGTGCACCGCCACTGCCGCGCTCCATAGACAGGGGGCGCCATCGGCGCCGAGCCGCAGGCAGAGGTCAACATCCTCGTAATAGAGAGGCAGCTGGGGGTCGAAGCGGGGCGGCGGGCTGTGGGCCGCCGGCCGCAGCATCAGGCTGCAGCCGCTCAGCCAGTCCAGCCGCAGAGGGTTGGTGGAGGCCGCCGCCAGGTGGCCGGCCCCGATGCGGCGGCTGCGGAAGGCCAGGCCCGGGTCGATCCAGCCCCCGCTCGTCTCCAGGCTGCCGTTGGCTTCCCAGACCGCCGTGCCCAGCAGAGCCCGCGGCGGCAGGGTGGGCAGCAGCGTTGTGAGGCTCTCGATCAGCCCGGGCTCCTGGAGGCTGGTATCGGGATTGAGCAGCCATACCCACCCCTGCCAGCCCTGGCTTGCCAGGGCCGCCAGACCCCGGTTGCAGCCCTCTCCGAAGCCCGCTCCCTCCCTCCCCTCGATCCGTTCGAGGGGTAGGGCTGCCAGAGCCCCGCTGATCCGCAGGGGCGCTGAGATCGGCGCATTGTCGACCACCAGCCAGCGATCGGGCCCGCGTCCCTGGCGGGCCAGGTCGGCGGCCAGCTGCTCCAGGGGGGCCTGGCTGTGGTAAGCAACCGTGAGGATGGCCAGCTCCACGCGGCAGGGGGCGGCGGCGATCAGACTGCACAGGCGGGATCCGGCCCAGTCTGGGCCCTGCCCACGCCCCTTCTCCAGGTCTTCCGTGGATGGATCTCCCCGGCGTGCCGCCCGCCTTGCTGCAGACCCTGGCCGCGGCGGCGGAAGGGGCGCCGATCGCCCTGGTAGGCGGGGCCGTGCGCGATCTGCTGCTGCACAGGACGCATCAGGAACCCTGGCGGGGGCTGCCGGATCTGGACCTGGTCGTGGAGGGGGCGCCCGCTGCTCGCGAAGCCGCCGCCCTCAGGCTGGTCCGCGCCCTTGAAGCCCGCTCCGATGCCCGAGTGCTCGCCTGGCAGGAGCATGGGGCCTACGGCACGGTGGAGATGGAGCTGGCTCTGGGGTCGGGGAGTCCGTTCCGGCTCGATGTGGCCACAGCCCGGCGAGAGCATTACCCCCAGGCCGGTGCCAACCCGGTGGTGAGCTTCGGCAGCCTGAAGGACGACCTGGCGCGCCGTGATTTCAGCATCAATGCCATGGCCCTCCGCCTCTCGGCGGCCGCGCAGACGGTGCCCGCGGATCTGCTGGATCCCCATGGGGGCCTGGCCGATCTGCGCGAGCGGCAGCTGCGCTTCCTCCATTCAGCCAGCCTCCGCGATGACCCCACGCGCCTGGTGCGGGCGGCCCGCTACGCGGCCCGGCTCGGCTTCCGGCTTGCGCCTGCGAGTGCTGAGCAGGCCCAGCGCACTCTGGCCGCCTGGCCCTGGGCCTGGCGCCCAGGGGACCCCCCGGGCCTGGCACCGGCCGCCCTCGGCACGCGGCTGCGGATGGAACTGGAGCTGCTGCTGGAGCGGGAGCCCTGGCACCAGGCCCTGGCGGCACTGCAGACGTGGGGTGGCCTGCTGCTGCTGGATCCAGCCCTGCAGTCCGACAGCCGCTGGGGCCGGCGTCTGATGTGGGCTGAACGGCTCGGCGTCCCCCGGATGGTGGCCCTGCTCGCTGCCGCCCACGATCCCCTCGCTCTGGCGGAGCGGCTCCAGCTGCCCCATCGTCAGCATCGGCTGCTGGCGGGGCTGCAGGAGCTGCGCCGCAGGCTGGCCCTGGCGGAGCAGGGGGATTCGCCCGCCATCTGGACGGCCCGACTCGAGGCGCATGGTCTGCCGGCCGAGGCGGTGGCCCTGGCCCTGGCGGCCGGCATCGGGCCGCGGCGGCCCCTGCTGCGCTGGTGGTGCCGCTGGCGCCATCTGGGAGCCGGTTCCACAGCCCGCGAGCTGATGGCCTCAGGCCTGCCGGCGGGACCGGCCCTGGGGGAACGGCTGCGCTGGCTGCGATCCCAACGGCTCAGCCGCGAGCGGCTCTGAGGCTCCTGCCATCCGGTCCCGCTGCCTACGATCGCGGCCTGTAGCCCTGCCGACCGCGATGGCCTCTCTCACCCTGTTGAAGTTCAGTTCCGAGGATTGCGGCACCTGCCATCGCATGAGCCATTACGACGCGAAGGTGGCCGAGGAACTCGGGGTGAGTTTCGTGAGCGTGATGCTGCAGGACACCGAGACCTACCGCCGCTATCGCAAGGTGCTGCTGGCGCAGTACCCCAACAAGGAGGGGATGGGATGGCCCACCTATCTCATCGTCAGCGAGGTGGAGGCCGATTTCGTGATCCACGGCGAGGTGAAGGGCGGCATGGCCAAGGGGGATTTCCGCGAGCGGATCCGCTCGCTCCTGCCCAGCGGCTGAGGACCCAAGGGCCCTGCCCGGTGCGCCCGGCCCGGTTGCTCAGGCCCGGCTGTCGTAGCCCTGGGGGTTGGCGCACTGCCAGGCCCAGCCATCGCGGCACATGGCCCCGAGGTCGCGCTGGGCACGCCAGCCCAGCCGCCTCTCTGCCTCGGAAGGATCCGCCACCGACTGAGCGGCATCGCCGGCCCGGCGCCCCACCAGGTCGTACGGCACGGACCTGCCGCTGGCAGCCTCGAAGGCCCGCACCACTTCGAGCACCGAGTGGCCCCGTCCGCTGCCGAGGTTCAACGTGAGCAGCTGGGGAGGCTCCTGCCGGAGCACGTCCAGGGCGGCGCTGTGCCCCTCGGCGAGATCCATCACGTGGATGTAATCGCGGATGCCGGTGCCATCGCCGCTGGGCCAGTCACCGCCAAAGATGCGCAACCGCTCACGCCGGCCGATCGCCACCTGGCTGATGGCTGGGAAGAGGTTGTCCGGAGGTCCCAGCGGGTTCTCGCCGATGCGGCCGCTGGGGTGGGCGCCCACGGGATTGAAGTAGCGCAGAGCGGCGATCCGCCACGGCAGCGCTGGCTCCGGGCCGTTGAGGCCTGCGCTCGCGGCGAGATCAGCCAGCATCTGCTCGACGGCCGCTTTGGTGTGGCCGTAGGGATTGATCGGCCGGATGGCTGCCGTTTCAGGAATCGGCACCTGCTCCGGAAAGCCATAGACCGTGGCGCTGCTGCTGAAGACGAGGGTGTGGCAGCCGTGGGCGGCCATGGCCGCCAGCAGGGCATGGCTGCCGCCCACGTTCACATCCCAGTAGAGCAGCGGTTGATGCACCGACTGGGCCACCGCCTTGAGACCCGCGAAATGGATCACGGCGGCGATGCCGCCGTCCGCGGCTCCCTGGGCGGACGGACACGTGAACGCTTCGTTCAGGGCCTTGGGCGAGCGGATGTCGCCTTCCACCAGGCGCAGGCGGTGGCCGGCGTCGCCGCCCACCAGTTGCACCACGCGACGCAGGGCTTCGGGGGAGCTGTTGGCGAAGCTGTCGAGCACCACGAGCTCATGGCCTGCCTCCAGAAGCACACAGGCCGTATGGGTGCCGATGAAGCCAGCGCCACCGGTGATGAGAACCCTGGCCATCGAGCCCAACTGACAAGGGCCATTCTGGAGCACTGGATGGCGCCGCGATCAGCTCGCGCGTCCTTCCTGCAGCAGGGATGGGGCGCATGCGGGTGGAAAGGGGGGCATCGCAGCATCGAATCGGGCTCTGGGCGGGAGGGTTGGGTGTCTGCGACCTCCCCGGCAATCTCCCGGTTCAGGATTCTTGGCCAGGTCGCTGGATCATCGCTGCCGAGGTGGCTGCGCCGCTGGACGAGGCAAGTGGAGTGGCGCCCTGGGCGCGCGCGAGCATCCGCACGGTCTTGATCAGAATCAGCAGGTCAAGGATTAGATTGGCGTTGCGCAGATAGAATATATCGTAGCTTAATTTCATGCGGCTGTCGTCGACGCTGGCTCCATAGGGATAGCAGACCTGAGCCCAGCCACTGAGGCCAGGTCGTATCCAGTGGCGCGTTCGATAATGGGGTATCAGCGCCTCAAGATTCTGTTCGATTTCAGGTCGCTCCGGTCGGGGACCAATCAGGCTCATTTCCCCTGTGAGAACGGCGAGAAGTTGTGGTAATTCATCGATGCGCGTTCGGCGGAGCCAGGTGCCGATGCGTGTCACGCGTGGATCATCACGCCTTGACCATTGGGCACCGGTTGCTTCGGCATTGACGCCCATGGTTCTCAGCTTCCACACCTGGATCCTTTCCCCGTAGAGACCGGTGCGTTGCTGGCCATAGAAGATCGGCCCTCCATCATCCAGCCGGATCAGCAAGGCCGAGAGCGCAATCAATGGTGAAAACAGCAGCAGCAGAACCGAGGCGGCAGCGATGTCGCCCAGACGCTTTATTCGCCAGCCCGCTCGGCCGGGATGGAGCTCAAATCCTTCGGCCTGCACCAGCCAACGACTGGAGAACAGCTCAGGCGGGACGCGCTGAAGATGCTGTTCAGCCCAGTGGACCAGGCTGATGATCGTGGTTCCGCCACCGCGCTGGGAGAGCAGTTTCTGAAGAATCGTGTCATCGAGCTGGGCGGTTTCACTGATGGCAATGCCATCGAGCCTGCGCTCCTGAGTGAGCCTGTCGATCAGTCGCTCGTCGACCTCGATCGAGGATCTCGAAGGCGCTTCAGGGCTGGGCTGGGCCGTGCTATCCAGCCTGTGCCGGTCGCTTTCCTGAGCGGTGGCCAGATAGCTGAGATCGAGGCTGTTCAGAATCACATCCCGCTCAAGCTCAGCCTGCACGACCTGCAGGAGATCCGCCTGCCCGATCAGGAGATAAGCGCGTTTTTTCTTCTGTTGGCGATAGAGCCAGAGTTGGGACAGGATCGATCCGAGGCTCACGCTGCTCAGCAGGGGCAGCAGAAAGCGGCGGAAGGTGCGGGGGTCGCCGACCTTCAGTCCCCAGCTCAGGATCACGACCACAAGCGCCAGGACGAGCGCGGCGACGAGCAGGGTTAAGACAATGCGTCGCCGGCGCGAATCCCGCTCACCCTCTTCAAGCCGAGAATAGCGGCCGAGAAGATAGGAGGAGCTCAGCCACACAACCACCAATCCGACGACCGAGTTGGTGACCCCCGGCAGCTGATCAAACAGGCGTCGATAGAGACTGTTGTAGGCAGCGATGATCAGCAGCGCATCCATCACGGCCAGCCCCAGCAGGCGCTTGCGTTGCTGCAGCCAGGGATTGCGCCACCACATGGCCTGAGCTCTGACGATCTGCGACTCTATGGGGGTGGCCGTGACCCCTCAACCTCCGCGGGCCCCCAGGCCTTCCAGGCCGGACGCCATCCGGCGGCCCTCCCGCCGTCATCCCTCGCCGCCGCTCTACGCGCTGCTGGATGCGCTGTTGCTGGCCTGCAGCTGGGTCGGCGTGTACGCCTGGACCTACGCCAGTCTTCCCAGCCCCAGCCTTGGCCCGATCGCCCTGGTGGCCGCCTGGTTGCTGATCCATTTCCTGTTGGGCACCTACTCGGCGTTGGCCCGTCATCAGCTGACGGCGGGCGGTCAGTTCCGTAACTGCGTGGCCGCGGCGATCCTGGTGTTCATGCTGGCTGCGGCCATCACATCGCTGCGGGGTGAACTGTTCAGCTCCACCATGGGGCGGCGTTTCCTGGTGCCGGTGCTGGCACTGGGCTTCCTTTCCAGCCAGCTGCTGCGTCTCAGCCAGATCACCGCGCACCTCTGGCAGCCCCAGGAGCAATGGCTTCTGATCGCCTCCGCTGAGGAGCGGTTGGTTCTCTCGCAGGCCATCGATTGCGGTGGTTGTGTGATCCCCTGTGGGGTGGAGTGGCGTTCCTCCGAGCGCATGCCGTCGCTGCCGCCTTCCCTGGCGATGCTGCTCCAGCTCGATGGTGTGGCGGTTGGAGCCCAGCTCGACCCTTCTGTCCAGGACCGGCGCGTGATGCTGGCCTGGCAGGAGGAGGGGGTTCGGCTTCTCTCCCTGAGCGGCTGGGCCGAGACCTTTCTGCAACGCCTCCCGGCTGAGCTGGTGCCCGCGGGGTGGTCCGAGCGCGTGCAACAGTTCGGCCACGCGCGCACCGGTCCCACCCAGCGGCTCAAGCGACTGGCCGACCTGATCATGAGCGCCCTGCTGCTGTCTGTTCTCCTGCCCTTGGGGCTCGTGCTGCGCATCCGCGGAGTCATGCCGCTCAGCCGGGACCGCTGCTCAGGCCGTCACGGACGCCCCTTCGATCGGATCCGTTTCGCCGGCTCCGGTCCGTTGACGGCCCTTCCCCAGCTGTTGAATGTCTGGCGCGGAGAGATGAGCCTGGTGGGTCCCCGGCCCCTCAGCCTGGAGGAGATGGAACGGTTGGAGCAGCGCTTTTCAGGGGCCGAACTGCGCCAGTGGATGCGCCCGGGCATGACCGGCTGGGGACGGATCGCAGGAGCACCCCCGGAAGAGCCGGACGCCATCGCCTGGGAGCTGGCGCGCGACCTCCATTACCTGCGCAACCATTCCCTGGCCCTGGATCTGCGCTTGTTGCTGGTTTCCTTCGGGCAGCTCCTGCGCCAGCTTCTGCGCCCCTGAAGGTGGCCGATGCGAAAGTGATGGGTCGTCCGCCGCGCAGCCGTCCCGTGTCCCCGTCCGCTGCGCGAACCGGCCGCCTGCTGCGCGTGGTGGGCATCAATGCGCTGATCCTGCTGCTCGGCCTCGGGCTTGTCGAACTCGCGCTCAGGGGTGCCGGCGTGCGCCACCCCGCCTTCTACAGGCCCGATCCCATCCGGGGTTACAGCCTCAGGCCAGGTGCTTCCGGCTTCTGGACCCGGGAGGGCCGGGGCAGCGTGACCATCAACAGCGATGGCCTGCGCGATGTTGAACACCGCCGCGCCAGGCAGCCGGGAGTGCTGCGGGTCGCCGTGCTGGGGGATTCCTTCAGCGAAGCCTTGCAGGTGAATCTCGAGGACACCTGGTGGAAGCAGCTTGAGCGTGGGATCAATGCCCAACCCGGATGTGCGTTGCGGCGCGGCTTTCCGGGCGGGGTTGAGATCATCAACTTCGGCGTGGGTGGTTACGGTACCGGGCTCGAACTGCTGACCTGGCGGCAGCAGGCCCGCCGGTACGCGCCGGAGCTGGTGCTGCTGGCGATGTACCTGGGCAACGACATCGAGGACAACACTCCTCAGGCCAGACCCGATCTGCCGGTCTTTCGCTTCGCTCCCGACGGTAGCCTCACCATCGATCGCGGCTTCCTGCAGTCGCCGGGCTCCCGCTTGCGCTTCTCACCGATCGGCCGCCTGGTTGATGCCCTGGTCGGTCATTCGGCGCTGCTGCAGCTGGCGAATGAAGCCAAGAACCGCGCCGCGGCCTCCCGTAACGGTCATGCTCGCCCGGATCTGATCCAGGAGCTCAACGGCCCTCCCGATCCATCCCAGGGCTGGGCGATGACCGCGGCTCTGCTGCGCACGCTCCGTGAGGAGGTGAGCGCGAGCGGGGCCCAGCTGCTGGTCACCTCCCTCTCCACCCCGGCGCAGGTGTACCCGGATCAGGCTCTGCGCCGCAGGCTGCTGCCTGGCGGAGGCCCCGGGCTGTTCGCACGGGAGCAGCGGCTGCAAGCTCTGCTGGATCCCCTGGGGGTGACCTATCTACCCCTGGCGCCGGATCTCCAGCAACGCGCTGATCGGCAGGGTCTGAGCCTGCATGGGTTCCCGGGCCAGCAGCCGGGGCTGGGCCACTGGAACCAGCAGGGCCATCGACTGGCCGCCGAGCTTCTGGCGGAGCGGCTGTGCACGCTTGCGCCTGTGGGCGCGATCAACAAGCAGCCATGAATCCAGCCGGCCAGCGGATCCCGAAGCGAGCACGGCTGGCGATCCTGGCCACCCACCCGGTGCAGTATTTCGTGCCCGTGTTCCGCGGCTTGGCGGCCAGCCAGGAATGGGAAATCCAGGTATTCCTCGGCTGTCTGCACGGGGCGCAGGGTGAGAGCTTCGATCCCGATTTCGGCCTGAGCTTCGCCTGGGACTGCGATCTGCTGGGGGGGTACCGGCATCGGCGGCTCACCGATGGCACGCTGGCCTCCCTGTCCGGTCTTTCCGGCCTGCGGGCCGCCCCCCGGGCCGCTGCCACGATTCGAGCCTGGCGGCCCGATGCCGTGCTGATATTCGCATACAGCCCGGCCTTCATCACCGCGGTTTCCGCGCTGCTGGCCCTCCGGGGCCTGCCGATCCTGCTGCGTGCCGATACGAGTGATGAGGCCTACAGCCGAGGCCCCCTCAAGAGCTGGCTGCGCGATCAGCTGCTGCGTATTTACTACAGGCGTTGTGCGCACTTCTTCCCGATCGGAGCGGAGTCGTACCGCCACTACCGGCGGCTGGGCGTGCCTCCCGATCGCCTGGAAACGGTGCTGTACGCCGTGGATACCTCGGTGATCCCCGCCGATGATCCCGCCAGGCCTCTGCCGGCGCCACCGTCGCATACCCCCCTCACCCTGGCCTTCGCAGGCAAGTTCACCCCCGTGAAAGATCCCGGCGCCATCCCAGCCGCGCTGCGCCTGCTCGAGCCGGCCGAGCGTGAACGCCTGCGCTTCGAGGCCGCCGGCGATGGACCCCTCCTCGAGGGCTGCCGGGCGGAGATCGAAGCGCTGCTGCCGGACCGCTGCCGTTTCCATGGCTTCATCAACCAGAGCCGGCTGCCAGCCTTCTATCGCTCGGTGGATCTGCTGCTGCTGCCCTCGGTGCAGGGGGAGGTGTGGGGCCTGGTGGTGAACGAAGCCCTGGGCTTCGGCGTGCGCGTGCTGGTCAGCGATCGGGTGAGCTGCCGTCATGATCTGGTGCAGGAAGCGGAGGCGGGCTGGGTGTTTCGTGCCGGCGATCCCGCCTCTCTGGCGCTGGCGTTGCGGCGGGCTCTGGCCTGCTGGCCCTGGCCCCGGCTTCCGCGTGCGGTTCCCCAGCCCCGGGACCTGGTGGACGCCATCTGTCGCTACCAGCCAGGCGGGCGCCACCGGTGAACCACCGCAGCCACAGGCCGATGCGACTGGCGGTGCTGATCACCCACCCCGTGCAGTATGCCAAGCCGGTGTTTGAGGCGCTGCACGCCTGTGCAGACCTTGAACTTCTGGTGGTCTTCGGTTGCGATCATGGCCTTCGCTCCAGCCTGGATTCCGATTTCGGCGTGCCATTCGCCTGGGATAGCTCTCCCGCGGAGGGGTTCCCCCACCGCCTGGCCAGCCACGTTTCCCTACCGGCGTTATCAGGGTGGTTTTCGGCCCTGCCGGTCGCCCTGCGCGCGGTGAGCCTGATCCAGGCATTCCGGCCCGATGCGGTGCTGGTGTTCGCCTACACACCCGCCTTCATCACGGCTGCCACCCTGCTGCTGTGGCTGCGAGGCCACCGGTTGCTGCTGCGCGCGGAGGCCACGGACCGGGCTCTGGCGCGCTCCCCCCGGCGTCAGTGGCTCAAGGACTGGGTGCTGCGGCGCTGGTACGGCATGTTCAGCCATTGCTTCCCGATCGGCTCCGATTCCGATGATCACTTCGCTCGCCTCGGCGTTTCCGCGGAGCGACGCACGCTCGTGCGCTATGCCGTGGATGTGGATTTCTTCCAGCACCAGGTGGCGCACTGGCTGCCGCAGCGCGCCGTCCTGCGGCGCTCGGCCTCCATTCCCGAGGATGCCGTGGTGCTGCTCTGGAGCGGCAAGATCACGGAGGTGAAGAACCCGCTGCTCCTCGTTGATGCGCTCGCCGCGGTGACGCCGGCGGAGCGAAACCGCTGCTGGCTTCTGATCGTGGGTGAGGGCTCCTTGCGGCAGCGGTTTGTGGCGGCGATCGAGCCCCTGTTGCCAGGCCGTTGTCTGTTCGCGGGCTTTGTCAATCAGCAGGGACTCGGCCGCTGGTATGCCATGGCCGATGCGCTGGTGTTCCCCTCCCGCCAGGGAGAAACCTGGGGTCTGGTGGTCAACGAGGCGCTTCAGTTCGGCCTGGCGCTGCTGGTGAGCGACCATGCCGGCAGTGCCCGCGATCTGGTGGCTGGCCCCTGGCCACCACCACCGGGATCGTGTGTGTTTCCCTCCGGTGATGCGAGCGCCCTGGCGACGGCGATCAGAAATGTGCTCGGCGTGCGATCTGGCCCCAGCTCAGGCTGGAATCTCGACCCGCGAACGCTCCCACACCCGCTCGATCTGGCCCATGCTGTCGTGGAGGTGACCGGGGAGCTGCAGAGAGTTGGATCCCGCGTAGGGCGTCCCCGTAATCAAGGCCAGATGCCGACGTGACTCGGCAACACTTGGCTGTGGACTTTAATAGCCAACAAGCATTTTGGCTTCAGGAAAACAACCTGGCCTCGATCATGTTTGGCCAAGGCCAACAACATGATCGAGGCTGAAGCCAGATCCCTGTTTGCAAAAAACAAAGTTTTCACCGCAAATATATGAGTTACCCCGGATTCCAAGGCTAGAAAGAGTGTCGATTATGTCTTGAAATGAGCCTGGGGCGTCATTGTCAGGCATTTCCATGATGATTACATTGACCCGTAGCAGCCAGTCGCGATCACCGCGGCAGAAAATAAATCGCTCCGCACCCTCAACATCAATTTTAAAAATGTCGATCTCAGAGTTTGATAAGCCATGTTGGGCCAAGATTTCCTGCATTGTATAGGCCCTAACAGCTTCGGAGTGGCCATTATTCGATGCTGAAGCGTTGGGAGCGGAAATAAAATAGCCCTCGTGTGACGAGGTGCTCGGTGAAGATAGCCTCAGCTCACAGGCTTCCCACCATAACGCACCATGAATCAAGATTGTGTCATGATCCGATTCAAAGTTCTGGCGAAGCATTGCATAATTTCTCATTGCAGGCTCGATGGCTATGATCTTGGCCGTTGGATGAAAAGAGCGAAAGCGAAATACTTCATCTCCGATGTTGGCACCCACATCAACGATGAGGCGAGGATCTCCATGTATGCGGTAGCCAGGCTTATAGAAATGGCTGACTACCCCCTTGTCTGCGGCGGGATAAAAATGAAATTCACGCCCTGTTTTTCTGATGACTCTGACAATATCTTTTCCTGGGAGAAGATAGCTGAAGATGCGCAATGTATTCACCAGGCCAAGCTGATTAAGCGATGCGATCATCCGATCGAGAAGCTGGCAGGCTCTGAGTGGCGCCTTCATGTATTTCTCTGTAGCTCAAAGTTCATTCTATCACCCAGGGCTGGTGGGCATTGCCATGGGGATCTAGGTGGTTGGCTGGGATTTGCGCAGGACAAGCCCAGGTGCTGAATCATGCTGCGTTTCGATGATGGTGCTGTTCTGTGCATCCGCCTGGCTGAGTGAAGCTTGGCTGCTAAATCGCCTGGATTTGCAGAGCTGAGATGGGTGCCTTTTGCTGGATCGTTCCGGCCCCTTCTCCGGGCTGCCACCAGCGGGGCATAAACGGCCGGTCCGCGCCTTGCTGACACGAACGTTGGGGCAGGGGCGGCTGGCCTGCCGCCTGCGCGGAGCGTTGCTTCATACTGGTGCAGTTGGATCCTTGATACTGTTTTGCAGATTCTTGTTTTCGCCTTGTCGCCTGCTGGCGGTGGCTATGGAATCGCCACGGTTCTGATCATTGTTAATACACTGATAGCCTCGCTCTTGCTCTGGAACATTATTATTCGGAGTCCGGCTACCTGCTGGCCTGCATTGCTAAAATTAAGAGCTGGCCCCTTCCAGCCCGTTGCAGCAGCGGTTGTGATTCATTGGCTGGTGTATTTCGGACCAACAAATCTTGGTGCGTTATATATTCAATCAGCTGTCCAGGCCAGCTACGCCTGGGTCGTGCGCAAGCCCCTCATGGCCGACGCTGCGCTGTTTGCCCTGGTGGCCTACCCGTTGCTGCTGGCCGTGCTGGCAGCTCTGGCCTGGATGGTCAGAAGCACACCCTTCGCCATCGGCTGGCGGGGACTGCCGAGCGTGCCCACTTCCCAGCTGTTGATCATGGCGATCCTGATGGCGCTGATGGCAGCCTGGATCTCACCCTTCATCGCCACGCGTGTTGCCGATGGGGGAGCTTTCTATGGGCGGGTGCCGTTGCCGCTCCGCCCCTTCGTGAAGGGCCTCTTCCCGCTGGAGGCCGTGCCGCTGCTGGCAGCCACCCTGCGCTCCTTCTCCCTCCCTCGCCCCGCTCCGCCGCGCGAGTTGTCGCGCTTTCTGGCGGTGGTGGTGCTGCAGTTGCTGACCTTCATCCTGCTGCGCCAGCGATTTCTCACCCTGGTTGGCGTGGTGCTGGTGGGGTTCGCGCTGTCCCGTTGGTGGAAGCGGCGCTGGCTGCTTGGTGGCGTTCCGCTAGGGCTGTTCGTGGCCTATGCCATCCCCACGGCCCTTCGCTATGGCCGG
>JBJTWS010000193.1:0-5891 GCA_046081905.1 Synechococcus sp.
GGGTCTCAAGGGAGATCCCACCTATCTGATCGTGGAGGGGCCCGAGGCGATCGGCAACTACGGGATCAACGCCATCTGCACCCACCTGGGCTGCGTGGTGCCCTGGAACAGCGGCGCCAACAAGTTCATGTGCCCCTGCCACGGCTCCCAGTACGACGCCACCGGCAAGGTGGTGCGGGGCCCGGCGCCCCTCTCCCTGGCCCTGGCAAACGTGTCGGTCGAGAACGACACCGTGTTCCTGAGCCAGTGGACCGACACCGATTTCCGCACGGGTGAGAAGCCCTGGTGGGTCTGAGCCGCATCCTCCCTCTCTCTGCCCGTCCAGCCGCCCCCCCTTCCATGCGTCGCCTCGTTTCTCTCCTGCTCGGCTCCGTTCTGGCCTGCGGTGTGCTCGTGAGCTCCGCGGCCCCCAGCTGGGCCTACCCCTTCTGGGCCCAGCAGAACTACGCCAGCCCCCGCGAAGCCACCGGCAAGATCGTCTGCGCCAACTGCCACCTGGCCAAGAAGGCCACCCGCGTGGAGGTGCCCCAGGCCGTGATGCCGGACACGGTGTTCAAGGCGGTGGTGGAAATCCCCTACGACACCTCCGTGCAGCAGGTGTCCGGTGACGGCAGCCCCACCGGCCTGAACGTGGGAGCGGTGGTGATGCTCCCCGACGGCTTCACCCTGGCGCCCCAGGATCGCCTCTCCGAGGAACTGAAGGAAGAGACCGCCGGGATCTACTACACCCAGTACAGCGACGACCAGCCCAACATCCTGCTGGTAGGTCCGCTCCCCGGCGATCAGCACCAGGAGATCGTCTTCCCGATCCTCTCGCCCGATCCGGCGGCCGACAGCACCATCCACTTCGGCAAGTACCAGATCCACGTGGGCGGCAACCGCGGCCGCGGCCAGGTGTACCCCACCGGTGAGAAGAGCAACAACGGCGTGTTCAACGCCTCGGTGGCCGGCACGATCAGCGCCATCAACGCCGGCGACAACGGCGCCACCATGGTGGAGATCACCACCGCCGATGGCTCCGTGGTGAGCGACACCATCCCCGCCGGCCCCACCCTCACCGCTTCGGTGGGTGATGCCGTGCAGGCCGGTGCCGCCCTCACCAACGATCCCAACGTGGGTGGTTTCGGCCAGATGGACACCGAGATCGTGCTGCAGGATCCCGTGCGGATCTACGGCCTGCTCGCCTTCTTCGCCGCTGTGGCCCTAGCCCAGATCATGCTGGTGCTCAAGAAGCGTCAGGTGGAGAAGGTGCAGGCCGCCGAAGGCATCTGATGCCCTTCGCCCTGTTCACCTCCCCCGGGCCCCTGGTGTTCCAGCTGGGCCCTTTTGCCCTGCGCTGGTACGGGCTGCTGATCGCCATCGCGGTGCTGCTGGGCCTGCTGCTCTCCAGCCGGCTGGCCCGCTCCCGCGGCATCGATCCGAACCTGGTGGCCGATCTGCTGCCCCTGCTGGTACTCGGTGCCGTGCTGGGGGCACGCCTCTACTACGTGCTGCTGGAGTGGCGCCAGTTCTCGGCCAACCCCGTGGAGGCCCTGGCCATCTGGAAGGGTGGCATCGCCATCCATGGAGCCCTGATCGCCGGCAGCCTCACCACGGTGCTCTACTGCCGCTGGCGGCAGCAGCCCTTCTGGCCCCTGCTCGACATCCTCGTGCCCTCAGTGGCCCTCGGCCAGGCGATCGGCCGCTGGGGCAACTTCTTCAATTCCGAGGCCTTCGGCCTTCCCACCGAGCTGCCGTGGAAGCTCTACATCCCCCTGGCCAACCGTCCGGTGGAGTTTCTCGAGCGCACCGGCTTCCACCCCACCTTCCTCTATGAATCCCTCTGGAATCTGGGGGTGTGCCTGCTGCTGCTCCTGCTGCTGCGCAGCGCCGGCCGCGGCCGCATCGCCTTGCCTGCCGGAGCCCTGAGCTGCATCTATCTGATGGCCTACAGCAGCGGCCGCGTTTGGATCGAAGGGCTGCGCCTCGATCCCCTCTGCCTCTTTTCCGAGCCCCCCTTCTGCAGCGGGGGGCTGCGCATGGCCCAGCTGATGAGCCTGCTGCTGATCGCCCTGGGCGGCCTCGGCCTCTGGTGGCTCTACGGCCGGCACCAACCCCTCCCCGACCCCGCCGGCCGTCAGGCCCAGCCATGAACCATCCCCGCGTCTGGATCGTGGGCGCCGGCCCCGGTGCCCCGGATCTGCTCACCCTGCGCGCCGCCCGGCTGATCGAGCAGGCCGAGGTGCTCGTGTGGACCGACTCGCTGGTGAATCCCCAGATCGCGGCCCTGGCCCCCGCCGGCTGCGAACGGGTGCGCACCAGCACCCTCACCCTCGAGGAGGTGCTGGCGGTGGTGGTGGAGCGGGCCCAGCGGGGGCTGCGGGTGGTGCGTCTCCACGACGGCGACCCCTGCCTCTACGGCGCCCTGGCGGAGCAGATCTGCCGCCTGGCCGATGCCGGCATCGGCGTGGAGGTGGTGCCGGGGCTGAGCGCCTACCAGGCCGCGGCTTCGGCGCTGCAGAGCGAACTCACCATCCCCGGCCTGGTGCAGACGATCGTGCTCAGCCGGGCGGGGGGCCGCACGGGGGTACCGGAGCGGGAATCCCTGGAGCGGCTGGCCTCGCTGCAGGCCTCCCTCTGCCTGTATCTGAGCGCCCGCCACGTAGAGGAGGTGCAGAGCGAACTGCTGCGGCACTACCCCGCCGATACGCCCGTGGCGATCGGCTACCGGGTCAGCTGGCCCGACCAGTGGATCGAGGTGGTGCCGCTCGAGCGCATGGCCGCCGTGAGCCGCGAGCGGGAACTGATCCGCACCACCCTCTACGTGGTGAGTCCGGCCCTGCGGGCCCCGGCCGAGGCCCGCTCGAAGCTCTACTCCGCCAGCCACCACCACCTCTTCCGCGGCGGCGCCTGAGCCCCCTCCCTCAGCCCGCAGCCAGGGGGGCCGAGGCGGCGGGCACCGCTTCGCGGTAGAGCTCCCGGTGCAGCTGCTCGCGCCGGTAGCCGCAACCGAGCCGCTCCACGATCGCCTCGAGGTCGATGGCGGCATTGCCCAGACAGCAGGTGCCCCCGGGCGAGGGGGTGATGTTGAACACCAGGCCGGGCTGCGGCTGCAGACGGGCCTCCCCGAGCAGGAGCTTCCGCTGCTGCTTGTCGATCAGCTGGGGCCGCACGCCGCCGTAGCCGTGGGCGACGCGGAGGTCGTGGAGCTGCATGCCGGGCACGATCTTGCGGGCATCGGCCAGGAACAGGTGCCGCCGCAGCCAGGGCACTTCGAACAGCAGGTTGCGGAGGATGTAGTTGCGGATGTCGGCGATGCGGAACAGCTGCCAGAACACCGCCAGCACGGCCCCGTCGAGCCGGAGCACCTGCAGGAATTCCCAGAAGGAGGAGGGGCGGTAGCGCTCCAACAACGGCAGCAGCAGGGCCGTGGGCCCGAAGCGGGTCTTGCCGGGGGCGCGCACATCCGGATCGCCGTGGATCGCGGCGAAGGGCAGCTTGTCGTTCTGCACGGTGTAGACCTTGCCGCGCAGCAGATCGGGGGTGAAGTAGAAGCTGCCCGCCACCGGCAGGCAGGAGTACTCCAGGCCATGGCCCATCCGCTGGGCCATCAGCAGGCTGTGGGCGCCGGCGTTCACCACCACGTGGCGCGCCACGATCTCGCTCCCTTCCTCCGCCCCTCCGGCACCGCCCCGCCGGAGCCGCACCCGGAACCGGTCTCCGTCCGGTTCGATCGCCACCACCTCGGTGCCGAGCTGCAGGTCGAGCTGGCGATCGGTGCCCTCCACGGCGGCGCGGGCCTGGGCCACGAACGAATCCGCCAGGGCTTCGTAGTCCACGGCGGTGTAGGTGCTGCGGATGCCGATCGCCACCAGCTCCTCCGGCCGGGGCTCGCCGTTCACCAGGGCCACCTGGGGTTCCCAGGCGGCGATCTGCTCCTTCTCGAGCAGTTCCATCGCCGGGAAATGGGGCAAGAAGCGCTCAAAGCGCTCCCGCAGGAAGGGGCACTCCTTCGCGCCCACCCCCAGCACCATCTTGGGGGTGCGGAACACGCAGCGCTCCCGGGTGGCCGGATCGAGCAGGTCGGCGTAGTGCACGATCATCTCGGCGGTGCGCTTCACCCGCACCGCTTTCTCGAGGGTGTAGTTCGTCTCGATGTCGCCGCAGTGGATCGTCTGGCTGTTGTTGGTGGCGCGGGAATTCACCTGCGCCAGCCGGTCGTAGCGCTCCACCAGGGTCACGTGGGCCAGGTCCGTGTAGCGGGCCAGCTCGAACAGGAGGGCGGTGCCGCAGACCCCCCCGCCCACGATCAGCACATCGGTGATGTCCCCGCCGGTGGCCCTGGACGTGACCTCAGACCCCGTTCCCCCCATCGTTGCTGCTGCTCCCGGCACGGCTGCCCCCATCGTGGCGGATCAGGGTCCACACGGCCCGGACCCTGGCGTGGAGCGGGGCCCGGGGGGTGATGGTTTAAGCTCGATTCATCGCGGGTTCAGCCTCCGGGCCAGCTCCGATTCAGCCGCTCCGGCAGGCTGAGCACTCCGAAACAGGGGCCAGTTCGTTCTGGTTCACCGATTCGGAAGATCAAGGGCGAT
This sequence comes from Synechococcus sp., assembly GCA_046081905.1. GTDB lineage: Bacteria > Cyanobacteriota > Cyanobacteriia > PCC-6307 > Cyanobiaceae > CBW1002. Next base: position 4,575 of record JBJTWS010000193.1, read on the forward strand.
TAGCACAGCGGTAGCGCACTTCCTTCACACGGAAGGGGTCACTGGTTCGAATCCAGTATCGCCCATTCAAACCATCTCATATCAGAGATAGATCATCGAATCAGGAAATCCGGCCTGATTCAGCAGATTCTCGGCAGCAATTCGCCGCTCTGGGGCAGCAGCACCCTGGTGCTGCCGTAGGGCGTGCGCAGCAGTACCCGCCCCTCAGGGCGGCGAGGGCCTTCTTCTGGGCCTGAAGAGTCGCCAGGCGCACCTCTCGGTGCGACACCGCCATCGGGCTGATCTGCAGCTGCGCCGCGGCGGCTCGCAGGGAGAGCCCCTCGAGGACGGTGAGCCGCAGGGCCGTGGCCTGGGCCGCCGGCAGCTGCTCCACCAGCTGCTCCAGCGCCGGCCCGGTGAGGGAGGCCTCCAGCGTGGGCTCAGCGGCGGGAGCCGCCAGCTGCTGCAGCAGGGAGAGCTCACCGGCGGCGGAAGCATCGAGGCTGGTGTGGCCGAGGGGCCAGGTGCCCTTCTCATGCTCGCGGCGGGAGACCCGCACCAGGCGGACGCGATCGCGCAGGTGGTGCTGCAGAGCGCCCGTGATGCAGCGGCGAAGATAGGGTTCAGTGAGCGCGTCTGCCACTGCAGCGGGGAGCGGAGCGGACCAGGGCTTCACGGGCCACCTGGATCAGATCCTCCCTCTCCACCAGCGGGAACAGGCGCCGGGCCATGACGGAGGCGATGGCAACCGCTCCGCGGAAGCGTTCCGCTACGGCCAGAGGCAGGTGCTCCAGCACCAGGGCATCACGGGCCTTGATGGCAGCGCGGCTGAGGGAGTGGGCCTGATGTGGGCGGTGAGAAGGGGAAGCGGTGGAAGCCATCGGTGGGACGGCGGAGAACCCCACCCCCTCCGGCCGGCCGCAGCACCGTGGCAAGGGCGCCCCCCTGGGGGCGCATAGCCCGCTCCTTGACGCGGCAGGAGGACTAGCCGAGGGATGCGGTGGGTGTGCGCCGGCCCGGTGGCCAACCCGCTCCCCACTTCGCGTTGCCATTCAGTGCCCTGGCATGCGTACGCGCTCCCCGGCTTGGCGGCTGCAGCAGGATGGCGGCCCCATCAGGCCGGATCCCTGATTGCAGTGAGTAACAAAGCACTGGTCTGGGAACTGTGCGCGGCGGTGGCCGAACTGGAGGCACGACACAGCTCAGCTGAGCGCTGCTGGATTGCGCCACGGTTGGCATTGGGCGGCAGCTGTCAATTACGGCGGCGGGCGTTAGATATTCTCCTTGCGGTTGGGTCCATGGTCGCTCAATACAACCCCGGCTGATCCACCTTCAACG
>JBJTWS010000194.1:0-19299 GCA_046081905.1 Synechococcus sp.
GGCCAAGTCGGTCAGAGACGAATCAGCACCATCGCAATGGTCAACAGGACGAGAAGCATGCGGTACCGGACAGATCCGGTCTGCGGACGCAGTGTTCGCTGCGCTCGCCTGGCCGGGCGGTATGGGCGACACACTCCTAGCCTGACAGCAGCTGCCCTCCGCTGCCTTGCTGTCTCCTCTGCGTTCCGGGGCCGGCGCCCTCCTCGCCGCCCTGCTGGTGCTGCCGGCGGTTCCCGCCCGGGCGGCCGAGCAGGTGGTGTTCGTGAGCGGCGCCTTCCGTCGCTCCATCCCGGTGGCCGATCTCGAGCACCTGGCCACCACCGGCGAAGCCCGGGGGTTGCTGGCGGATGTGCTGCGCTTCGGCCGCCAGAACCCCGCCGATCTGGCCCGGCTGCTCAACCTGCGCATTCCGCTGCCGCTGGTCACCACCAGCCGCCTGATGGATACGCGCATCGGCACCACTGCCCTGGAGCGGGTCGCCCGCATCCTCTATCCGCTCAAGGCGCCGGCGGTGGGCGTTCCCGCCCTGCGGGCCGCCACCATCCTGGGCCTGGAACGGGGCGATGGATCCCTCTCGCCACTCGGGTTTCTGCAGGCCTATCCGAACCGCGACCTGGCGGTGAACCTGCCGCAGCTGCGGATCGCCCTCAACCGGCTCAACTCCGTGGCGGATGTGGTGAAGCACTTCCTGGAATCCGATCTCGGCGGCAAGCCGGGCTCCTGAGCGGGCACCCCTGGGGGGCGGAACAGCGCGCCTAGAATCCACCGTTCCTCAGGCCGCCCATGCCCCGCGCCAACGTTCCCGCCAGGGTTGCGGCATCCGAGGCTTCGAACGGCGCAGCGGCGGCCGAGGCCCTGCGGACCCTGAACGGCGGCAGCCTCGAGGATGTGATCCGGGTGCGGGGGGCGCGGCAGCACAACCTGCGCAACGTGGATCTCACGATCCCGCGCAACCGGCTGGTGGTGTTCACCGGCGTGAGCGGCAGCGGCAAGAGCTCGCTGGCCTTCGACACGATCTTCGCGGAGGGGCAGCGCCGCTACGTGGAGAGCCTCTCGGCCTACGCGCGCCAGTTCCTCGGCCAGGTGGACAAGCCGGATGTGGACGCGATCGAGGGTCTCTCGCCGGCGATCTCGATCGACCAGAAATCCACCAGCCACAACCCCCGCTCCACCGTGGGCACGGTGACGGAGATCCAGGACTACCTGCGCCTGCTGTTCGGCCGGGCCGGCGAGCCCCACTGCCCCCAGTGCGACCGCTCGATCCGGCCCCAGACCATCGACGAGATGGTGGACCAGATCCTCACCCTGCCGGAGGGCACCCGCTACCAGCTGCTGGCGCCGGTGGTGCGGGGCAAGAAGGGCAACCACGTGAAGCTGCTCTCCGGCCTGGTGGCGGAGGGCTTCGCCCGGGTGCGGATCAACGGCGAGGTGCGCGAGCTGGCCGACAACATCGAGCTCGACAAGAACCACGCCCACCACATCGAGGTGGTGGTGGACCGGCTCGTGGCCCGCGAGGGGATTCAGGAGCGGCTCACCGATTCCCTGCGCACGGCCCTGCGGCGCGGCGATGGGCTGGCCCTGGTGGAGGTGGTGCCCAAGGCCGGCGAGGAGCTGCCGGAGGGGCTGGAGCGGGAGCGCCTCTATTCCGAGAACTTCGCCTGCCCGGTGCATGGGGCGGTGATGGAGGAGCTCTCACCCCGTCTCTTTTCCTTCAACAGCCCCTACGGCGCCTGCGCCGACTGCCATGGCCTCGGCCATCTGCGCCAGTTCACCGAAGACCGGGTGGTGCCCGATCCCTCCCTGCCGGTGTACGCGGCGATCGCCCCCTGGAGCGACAAGGACAGCTCCTATTACTTCTCGCTGCTCTATTCGGTGGGCGAGGCCTTTGGCTTCGAGATCAAGCTGCCCTGGAGCCAGCTCAGCGACGAGCAGCGCCGGGTGCTGCTGCATGGCAGCAGTGAACCGATCCCGATCCAGGCCGACAGCCGCTACCGCAAGAGCCAGACCTATGTGCGCCCCTTCGAGGGGATCCTGCCGATTCTCGAGCGGCAGCTGCGCGACGCCAGCGGCGAGGCGGTGCGCCAGAAGCTGGAGAAGTACCTCGAACTGGTGCCCTGCACCACCTGCCACGGGCTGCGGCTGCGGCCCGAGGCCCTGGCGGTGAAGGTGGGTCCGTACCGGATCAACGAGCTCACCAGCACCAGCGTGGGCGAGAGCCTGAGCCGGATCGAGGCGCTGATGGGGGTGGGGGCCAGCGCCGGGGCGGCGCCCCTGCTCAGCCCGCGCCAGATCCAGATCGGCGATCTGGTGCTGCGGGAGATCCGCATGCGCCTGAAGTTCCTGCTCGATGTGGGGCTCGACTACCTCAGCCTCGATCGTCCGGCCATGACCCTCTCGGGCGGGGAGGCCCAGCGGATCCGCCTGGCCACCCAGATCGGCGCCGGCCTCACCGGTGTGCTCTACGTGCTCGATGAACCGAGCATCGGCCTGCACCAGCGCGACAACGACCGCCTGCTGGCCACCCTGCTGAAGCTGCGCGACCTGGGCAACACCCTGATCGTGGTGGAGCACGACGAGGACACGATCCGCGCCGCCGACCACCTGGTGGACATCGGCCCCGGCGCCGGGGTGCATGGGGGCAGGATCGTGGCCGAGGGGGGGCTGGAGCAGCTGCTGGAGGCGGAGGATTCGCTCACCGGCGCCTACCTCAGCGGCCGCCGCTCGATCCCCACCCCCGCGGAGCGCCGCCAGGCCTGCACCCGCCAGCTGACGCTGGTGAACTGCCGCCGCAACAACCTCGAGGGCATCAGCGTGGAGATCCCCCTGGGGCGGCTGGTGTGCGTCACCGGGGTGAGCGGCAGTGGCAAGAGCACCCTGGTGAACGAACTGCTCCATCCGGCCCTGGAGCACAAGCTCGGCCTCAAGGTGCCCTTCCCTTCGGGGCTGGAGGCGCTGAAGGGGATGAAGTCGATCGACAAGGTGATCGTGATCGACCAGAGCCCGATCGGCCGCACGCCCCGCTCCAACCCGGCCACCTACACCGGCGCCTTCGATCCGATCCGCCAGGTGTTTGCGGCCACGGTGGAGGCCAAGGCGCGCGGCTACCAGGTGGGCCAGTTCAGCTTCAACGTGAAGGGGGGGCGCTGCGAGGCCTGCAGCGGGCAGGGCGTGAACGTGATCGAGATGAACTTCCTGCCGGATGTGTATGTGCAGTGCGATGTGTGCAAGGGAGCCCGCTACAACCGCGAGACCCTGCAGGTGACCTACAAGGGCTTCACCATCGCCGATGTGCTGCAGATGACGGTGGAGCAGGCCGCCGATGTGTTCTCCGCCATCCCCCAGGCGGCGGATCGCCTGCGCACGTTGGTGGATGTGGGGCTCGGCTACATCAAGCTCGGCCAGCCGGCCCCCACCCTCTCCGGCGGCGAAGCGCAGCGGGTGAAGCTGGCCACCGAACTCTCCAAGCGCGCCACCGGGAAAACGCTCTATCTGATCGATGAACCCACCACCGGCCTCAGCTTCTACGACGTGCACAAGCTGATGGATGTGATGCAGCGGCTGGTGGACAAGGGCAATTCGATCCTGGTGATCGAGCACAACCTCGATGTGATCCGCTGCGCCGATTGGATCATCGACCTGGGACCCGAGGGCGGCGACAAGGGCGGCGAGATCGTGGTGTGCGGCACCCCTGAAGAGGTGGCGGAGCACCCCACCAGCCACACGGGGAGATACCTCAAGCAGGTGCTGGCGCAGCATCCACCTGTTCCTGCAGCAGCCTGAGGCTGGAGATCCTCGACGGGAGCCGAAAGCGCGGGGGCTGACACAGCAGTGCGATCTCGCCACACTTGCCGTAGTGCGATCCCTTGGTATGCGTCGCAACCCTGCGCAAGACTTCCTCTCCTTTCTTCTGGGGGGAGGTTTATTCGCTGGTGGCATCTTCCTGTTGCTCAACCAAGTGATGGTTGCCTCGCCCGGCGGAATCGGTGGCCTGGGTCGCTGGGGCGGCGGCTACCGCCCGGGACTGCGCTATGGGTATGGCGGTGGGCTCGGACTCCCACCGATTGGCGGCCTGACGGGCGGCATGGGGCTTCTGATGATTCCGTTTGGCGTTGGGGTTGTGCTTCTGTTTGTTCGGGCCTATCGCAAGCTTGCCTGGCTCCTGATCTGGGGATCTGGGGCGGCATTGATTGTCGGGATCCTTCACAGCCTGACCATGAGCTTTATGCCCACGACCCTCTGGGCACTGACGACCATGATCGTGATGATTGCCGCAGGAGCTGGTCTGATGTTCAAGTCGCTCTACGGAGATGATGATCGTGACCAAGAAGGCTGACGATCGATCCCGCAATCAGCGCCTACAGGATCTCATGGCCGAGGTGGAAGGCCCTGCTCTTGCCAAGGAGGCGCCCAGGGCTCAGGCGGCGGATCCCCAGGGAGAAAAAATTCTCTCCAGGTTGATTCGGTGGGCTGGTTTCGGATTTCTCTGTCTTGCGCTGGGTTTCTGGACCGGGGTACAGAATGCGCAGCTGCGTTGGGCCTTGCAGCAGCCGTCGGAGAAGCAGCTGCTTGCCGCACAAGGCTGGCGGCCGGAAGGAACCGGTGTTTTCTACCGTTGGTGCATGGAGCAGTGCCACACCCCGCAGATATTCGGCGGCGGGGTGCTCAAGGCCTTTGAAGTGAAATGTGTTGATCGTCCCTGCGGAGACATCCAAATGCGATTCGATGTGCTCAACGCCAAGGGGGCAGTGATTGATCAGATTGTTCTGAACGAGAGGGGACTGCAGGGGGAGACCCGGCGTTTCCTGGTCGAATCCCAACATCCCGATGCTGCCGCGCTGGAGCTCGCCGCATTCTCCGCTCGTGCCAAGGTTTAGAACCGTGGCGTTGCTCCAGATCCAGACGCGGCGGGCGCAGGGAACCGCGATGGCGCGGGGCTACTCCCCGTTCGCCTGCATGGTCTCGAACGCTTCCTGGCAGACGGCCGGGGAGGCATAGATCAGCACCTGGCTGTGGGCCGAGATGCTGCACTCCTGGTACGGGAACGCCAGACCGAAGGCATGGCCGGAGGGGCGGAACATGCAGGAGCGGAAGTGGCTTTGATCGGCAGCGGTGATCCTGCGGCAGCGGGTAGTGGTGGGCTGCAGCCAGTCGAAGCCGTAGCCCCCCACCACCGGCACCTCGCGCCCCCACGCGGTGGCGGCCCCGAGGACGAACAGGGCCAGCAGGGCGAGAAAGGTGGTGCGCAGCCCCATGGATCTCAGGCGTTCCGGTGCCACGATCCAGACAAGCGGACATTCGCCCCAGGAGCCAGTGCCCCATGTCCCCTCGTGTCTCCGATCCGCTCCGCTGGCGGTGGCGCTACCGCAGCACCAGCAGCGAGGCGAGCGGCGGCCCCATCCGCGCCCGCGGCCGCTTCCTCACCGACCGCGATCCCGATGGGGATGGTTTCCACGAGGTGCTGCGCATCCGCGGCCAGCGCAATGGCGATCGCATCACCGGGCTGGTGCCCGCCGGCACCTCCATCCCCGGCAATGAGCCCTATGCCGGCGACAACCTGGTGCGCTACGAGCCCCGGCGCCTGCCGCTCGGGCGAGCGGTGGAGCCCCAGCTCACCCAGAGCGGCATCCAGTTCGCTCTGGCGGATGGCACCTATTCCAACGTGTTCCACGCCGGCTTCCTCACGCCGCCCACCAGCCTGGATTTCCACTCCGTTCCGCCCTTCCCCCAGGGAGCCACGCCCCCGAACAGCGAATCCCCCGTGGTCTTCCGCGCCTGGGTGGTGGGCTGAACTCCTCTGGTGCGGCCGGTGGCGCCAGGGTGGTTGAGGGGAGTTGATTACGGCGAAGGGCCTTCGCCCCGGTGGGAACGTGACGGACCGTGGTGGTGACCTTGCGGCTGCCTGGAGAAGGGCAGCGGGCGCATAGAACTGGAAATCAATGGGCACTCCCGGGGAATTGGTCTGGATGCGGAGATTCCTGGGCTGAATCCCCAGGGACGCCAGGCACACCCCCGCCCGCAGGCTCGGGAAGGATGATTCCATCCGGTCTTCAGGCAGCGACTCCTGGCTGATCGGAGGGTCCGCCGGAGTGCTGCGGCGCATGCCTCGTGGCTGCTGGCCGTCCGGGGTCGTGTTTTGGCCCTACCTTTGAGCCCCGGGGTCTCCGAAACGGGGAGCTCCGGCGTTGGCGTCCATGCCGTTGCGCCCGCTCTCCCCGCAGCAGACCCGGAACGCCCTGCTGGCCGGGTTCGCCGGATTTGTCGCCACGGCCCTGTACCTCTGGGCCGGGCCCGACGCCGTGGCCCAGGACGGCTTCTATCTGGTGTACGGGGCCGTGCGCAGCCTGCTGCCCAGCCGGGAGGCGTCCCTCCAGGCCGCCCGGGCGCGGCTGCTGGGCAGTGCCTTCGGGGGGGTGGTGGTGTTTCTGGTGATGCTCGCCCTGCGCAACTGGCTCGCCATGGGGGTGGCGTACGTGCTCATCCATCTGATCGGGCGGCGCTGTCGCTTCAGCAGCGCCACGCTGGTCAATGCGGGCGTGATGGTGGTGCTTCTGCTCGGTGTGCCCTCCTATGGCGCCATGGGGTTCCGCTATGTCTTCGATCGCTGCCTGTGGCACGCCCTGGGCCTTGGAATCGGCATGGCCGTGGAGCGTCTCTTCTGGCCGGATTCGCCCCTGCAGCGCCTGATCGACAGCGAACGGGCCCTGGTGCAGCGGCTTGAGGATCTGCTCGCCGGCCAGCAGGTTGCCTCCGCGGAGGCCCTGATCACCCGCTACGCGGAGCACCGGGCGGTTCGCTCGGAGGTTCTGCGGGGAGCCGATGCGGCCCTTCTGCAGACGCCTTCCTTCCGGGATCGCCACGATTGTCTGGAAATCGCCCTGCGCCATGCGGTGGCGATGCTGCGCGCTCCCGCGGTGCTGCAGTCGCTCGATGAGCGGGCCTGCCGGGAGGCCCTGGGCCGCTACAGCCGCGAGGAGGAGCCCGCCTGAGGATGGCTTCCCCCGCGCCCCCCCTGGCCCTGATCCTGCGCAACGGCAGTCTGCTGGCCCTGCTCATGGCCGCCGCCGCCTTTCTGCGCCTGCCCGAGGGACTGTTCCTGGCGCTCGGGGCCCTGACGGTGATCGAGGCCGATCTCGGCCAGGGGGTGCTGGCCGGCCGCGAACGCCTGCTCGGCACCCTCTGCGGCCTGGTGGCGGTGGTGATCGCGGCCGGGGCCCTCGGCAGCGCACCGCTACCCCTGGCGATCTTCGGGGGTCTCACCCTGGTGCGCCTGTTCAGCTTCGCGGCAGGCCTGCGCAGCGGCTACATCGTGGGCGGCCAGGTGGTGGCCGGGAGCCTGCTCCACCACGGCCTCGAGTGGTGGCCCTATGCCCTCTTCCGCACGGTCACGACCTTGCTGGGGGTGGGGATCGGCATCCTGGTGTCGCGGCACATCTACAGCCAGCGCAGCCTGCTGCTCTGGCAGGCCGACTTCCGGCAGTGGCTGCTCGATCTGGCCGATGCGCTCGAGGGCGCGGCCCGGCCCCTCGATTCCGAGGAGCCGTACCTGCGGCTGCGGGAGCGGCGGGATGGACTGCGCCGCCGTCTTCCCCAGCTGGCGGCCGAGCAGGGCGTGCTCCATCTCAGCGGCGAGGATCCCCTCAACCTGGCCCAGGATCTGCTGCTCCAGGGGAGCACGGTGCTCAGCTGTGCCCGGGATCTCCACCCGGCCCTGGCCGCCGCCAGGGCCGACTCCCCCTCGGACACTCTGCCCTGGGCTCCGCTGCTCGGGCGTGGGGCGGTCCACTTGCGCGCCGCTGCCTGCGGCTCCGACGGGCGCAGCAGCGGCCGGGATCTGCGGGCGCTGCGGGAGCGCCTGCAGCGCCAGCTGACGGATCAGCCTCCCGCGGGGGAGGGCGAGCGGCTGCTCTCCAGCCGCCTGCTGATGCTCTGCGATGCGCTGCTCAGCCTGCGCAGCCTTCCCGGTGGAGCCAGGCCGGCGCCGGTGGGGACGGCCCGGGCCGCGTAGCGTGAGCACCCGGCAGCAGGAGGGCCTTCGGTCTCGTTCATGCTCGAGTCCCCTTAGCTCCTGCCCTTCCAGGAACCGGATCCCCGGCCCGCCCTGCCGGACTGGGTCCACTCCTCCCCCTCCACTGCCCTGTCCCCGTTCGGCCTGCCGCCGGAGCCGCCGGTGTCCGAGGGGAGCGTGGTTTCCTGGTCCGTGTCGCCGGAAGGTGATGGCCGCGGCCGCCGCGGCGTGGGTGCCGATTCCTCCCGCGATCCCCTCACCGGGGAACCCTTCGATCGGCTGCAGGTGCTCCCCGAGGACGGCCGGCGGATCTATCGCAAGGCCTTCGCCCTGGCCGAGCGGCAGATCCGCATCGAGATCTGCGTGCTCGAAGACCCGAAGATCCTCGCCGGCCCGCGGGATGCGCTGGATCGCGGCGTGCGGGTGCGGGCGATCGTGGATCGCGGCAAATATGAATCGCTGCCGCCGGAACGGCAGAACCTCGCCGCGGATTTCGTGGCCGCCGGGGGGGAGCTGCAGCTCAGCAATCCGATCTTCCCCCGCTCCTTCCCCAAGACGATCCTGATCGATTCGAAGCTTCTGGTGTACGGCTCCGCCTGCCTCGATTCCACCACCTTCGCCCAGTACCGCGACTTCGCCCTCGCCAGCACCGATCCCACCGTGCTGCGCTCGATCCGCCGCCTCTTCGCCAACGACTGGGCCTACTCAGCGCCGGTGGGACAGGAGCCCCCGCCCTTCAATCCCACCCCGCCGCTGCAGCCGCCCGAGCTGTTGATCGCCCCCCGCAATGCCGCCGCGGGCCTGTCCGATCTCTACCAGAAGGCCGAGCGCCGGCTGGATGCGTACACCGAGGAGCTCGGCAATGCCGCGCTCGAGAGCGAACTGGTGGCGGCGGTGGCCCGGGGGGTGCGGGTGCGCCTGATCACCCCGGGGCAGGTGAACGGCTTTCAGTGCGGAGCAGAACCAGCGGCACACCGCCTCGATCGCGGCCCTCGCGGCCGCCGGGGTGCGGGTGCGCACCAGTGGGCCCATCGAGAGCTTCACCGAGCCCTACATGGTTGCCCGCGCCGCCCTGGTGGACGGCCGGCTGGCCTACGTGGGATCGATCAGCCTCTCGCCCGACTCGGCGACCGTGAACCGGGAGATGGGCCTGATCGAGGACGACCCCACGGTGGTGGAGCAGCTCGGCCGCCAGTGCGCCCAGGACTTCCGGCGCCTCACCCCGGTGGACTGATGCTGGGGCTGGGATCGATCACAATTCCTCCATCCTTCCGGCTCCGATGCGCGTTTTCCCTTTCCGGCCCGGTCGCGTCGGCGCCCTCACGGCTGGCCTGGCCCTTGCCACCTCCATCGCCCCCGCCCGGGCCCTCGAAAACGTGGTGCTCCAGCTGCCCCTGATGGAGACCAGCTTCCGCGTGAAGCTGAGTGAGCTGGAGCAACCCCAGACCCTGCTGGGCGGCACCAGTGATCTGGCGGAGCTCGACCGCGCCACCAACGGTGCCGTGGGCCGGCAGCTGCTGGAGGTGTTCAACCAGCCCCTGCCGGTGCAGGTGGAGGCCGTGGTGAACCAGGCCAGCGGCACGCCGCTGCTTACCCAGGCCCTCCTGGCGGTTTCCGCCCTTGGTCAGGTGGAGGGTCTGCCCCCCGGCGCCGACCTCGATGGCGCCAAGCTGAACCAGGCCGTGCAGCAGGCCGCCTCCGGCGGGCAGCTCACCCTGCTCTCGCTGCTGCGGGCCCTCCCTGGCGACACGGTCACCGTGGATCTGGGCAAGGCCCTCACGGCGGTGCGACGTCTCCAGAGCCAGCAGGCCCCCGCCGCGGAGCTGGTCCGCACCCTGCCTGCGGTGAGCACCGATCCGGCCCTGTCCAGTCCAGGGTCCTTCACCCCCGTGCGCAGCACCTTCACGGTGCCGGTGCCCTACCGCCCCGAGCCCATCGAGGCGGTGCTCGTCCGGCCCTCGCAGGGCGGCAACGGCCAGCTGGTGGTGATCTCCCACGGCCTCTGGGATGCCCCCGAGAGTTTCGAGGGCTGGGCGCGCCACCTCGCCAGCCATGGCTACACCGTGGTGCTGCCCCTGCACCCCGGCAGCGACCGGGATCAGCAGCGGGCGATGCTCTCGGGTGAGGCCAAGCCCCCCAGCCCCGAGGAGCTGCGGCTTCGGCCCCTGGATGTGAAGGCGGTCCTGGATGGCTTCAACGGTGCCGACACCCGCCGGGTGGTGGTGATCGGCCACTCCTGGGGGGCCACCACCGCCCTGCAGCTGGCGGGGCTCCGGCCCAGCAGCACCCAGCTGGCGCAGCGCTGCAACGACAGCGCCGATCCGCGCCGCAACCGCAACGACCCCGACCGCAACATGAGCTGGGTGCTGCAGTGCAGCTTCCTCAGCAGCGCCGACCGCGCCACCGTGGGCGATCCGCGGGTGATCGCGGCGGCGGCGGTGAGCCCGCCGCTCTTTCTTCTCTTCGATCGGGGGAGTGCCACCGGCATGACCGCCCGCGCCCTGCTGGTCACCGGCAGCCGCGACTGGGTGGTGCCCTCCGGTCCCGAGGCGATCGAGCCCTTCAGCCGTTCCGTGCTGGCGGGCCACCAGTTGGTGGTGGCCGGCGGCGGCGATCACTTCAACCTCCGGGCGCCGGCCACGGGGGATGGCGGGCCCCTGCGGGCCCTGCTGCTGGCCTGGACCCAGGCCGCCTTCGCCGCCGGGGATGCGGTGCGGCCCGCCCCGGGGGCGCCGCCCCTGCTGCCCGCCAGCGGCTGGGGGGATGCCAGCCGGCCGCTGGTGGAGGCCAGCACGGCGGTGCGCAGTGGCTCCTGAGCCCACTTCCGGACTCTCCGTTGTTTGCAAGTTCTGACAGAACCGCCGGCGCTGGGGACGCTCCCGAAACCGGCGGAACCCTCTGTATAGCGTGAGTCTCAGGCTGTGGTTGCCGCGGCTGCGGCGGGCTGTGGTCGGCAAATCGTGCGGCGTGGTGCCGGAAACCTGGCTAGGCATGGACGCAACACGGTTGCTCCCCCGCCTGCGCGACGGACGGCGCCTGTTCCTCCCCCGCCCTGCACCCGTTCGTCCACCTCCTTGGGGCCGTCATGGGTTTCTACGTATTGCATCTCCACCTGCACGGACTGTTTCGAGGTCATGACCTGGAGCTGGGTCGTGATCCCGACACCGGTGGGCAGACCACCTACGTCCTGGAGCTGGCCCGGGCAATGGCGGCCCGTCCCGAGGTGGATCGCGTTGAGGTGGCGACCCGCCTGATCCGCGATCGGCGCGTCTCCGACGACTACGCCCGCCCGGTGGAGGTGATCGGCCCCGACGCCGTGATCCGGCGCTTCCCCTTCGGACCGGCCCGCTACCTGCGCAAGGAACTGCTCTGGCCCCACCTCGACGAGCTGGCCGATGCCCTCGCCGAGGCACTCCTGGCGCAGCCCCGCCTGCCGGACTGGATCCACGCCCACTACGCCGATGCCGGCTACGTGGGCGCCCTGCTGCGGCGCCGCCTCGGCATCCCGCTGGTGTTCACGGGCCATTCCCTGGGCCGCGAAAAGCGCCGCCGACTCCTGTTGGCCGGCCTCGAGCCGCGCCAGATCGAGCAGCAGTACGCGATGGCCCGCCGCATCGACGCCGAGGAGCTGGCCCTTGCCCACAGCTGCCTGGTGATGACCTCCACCCGCCAGGAGAAGGAGCACCAGTACGCCCGCTACGGCCGCTTCCGATCCGAGCAGGCGCGCGTGATCCCGCCGGGGGTGGATGCCAGGCTCTTCCACCCGCCCCTGGCCGGCGCGGCGGAAACCGCCATCGATGAACTCCTGCAGCCCTTCCTGCGGGATCCGGCCAAACCGCCGGTGCTTGCCATCTGCCGCGCCGACCACCGCAAGAACATCCCGGCCCTGGTGGAGGTGTTCGGCCGCTCCGAGCACCTGCGCCAGCACCACAACCTCGTGCTGGTGCTCGGCTGCCGCGATGATCCCCGCGAGCTGGAGAAGCCCCAGCGGGAGGTGTTCCAGCAGGTGTTCGAACTGGTCGACCGCTTCGATCTCTACGGCCAGGTGGCCTACCCGAAGCAGCACCGGCGCGATCAGATTCCCTCCTTTTTCCGCTGGGCCGCGCAGCGGGGTGGGGTGTTCGTGAATCCCGCCCTCACCGAGCCGTTCGGGCTCACCCTGCTGGAGGCGGCCGCCTGCGGCCTGCCCCTGGTGGCCACCGATGACGGCGGCCCGCGCGACATCCTCGAGCGCACCGCCAGCGGCCTGCTGGTGGATGTGTCCGATCTCGATGCCCTGCAGGATGCGGTGGAGACGAGCCTGGCGGACCCGCAGCGCTGGCGGCGCTGGTCGGAGAACGGGATCGAGGCGGTGAGCCGCCACTTCAGCTGGAACGCCCACGTGTGCAGCTACCTCGGCGAGGCCGCCGCCGCCGCCCGCGCGGCCCAGGTGCTGCGCCCCACCCGCTGGTTCCGCCCCTCCGCCGAGGCGGCGACCGGGGCCTCCGAGCCCATCGCTGCGGCGGCCCCGCTGCTGCCGGCCCTGCCCTTGGAGCCGCCCCAGCGGCTGCTGCTGGTGGATCTGGATGTGTCGCTGGCCTCCCCCGACGATGCCAGCCTGGTGGAGCTCCGGCGCCGGCTCGAGGCCGATCCCTCCCTGGCGCTGGGCATGTTCAGCGGCCGTTCCTTCAAGGGCGCCACCCAGCGCTGGGCCGAGCTGCATCTGCCGCCGCCGCGGGTCACGATCACCCAGGCCGGCACCGACATCCGCTTTCTGCGGCAGCCCGAGGGGAACGCCCCCACCCTGGAGTATGCGATCGAGGCCCTCTGGCAGCAGCAGATCGGCCGCCACTGGCAGCGGGAGGCGGTGGAGGCGGCCATGGCCGAGCTCGAACCCCGCCTCCGCCTCCAGGAGGAGAGCGAGCAGGGGCCCTACAAGGTGAGCTATGTGCTGCAGGAGCCCGACCACGGAATCCTGCCGCTGGTGCGTCAGTCGCTGCGCAGCCATGCCCTGCAGGCCCGGCCCCATCTGTTCCAGCACTGGTTTCTCGATGTGCTGCCGCTCACCGCGTCCAAGGCGGAGGCGATCCGCTACGTGGCGCTGCGCTGGCAGCTGCCCTTGAGCAGCATCCTGGTGGGCGCCAGCCAGCAGGGGGACGGGGAACTGCTCCAGGGCCTGCCCCTGGGGGTGGTGCCCCAGGACCACGACCCCTCCCTGGAGACCCTGCGGGGCCATCGGCGTGTGTACTTCTCCAGCAAGCCCCAGGCCTGGGGCCTGCTGGATGGCCTAGATCACCATCGTTTCCTGCGCCGATGAAGCGGGTGTGATCCCTGAGCCTGGCTCCGACCCCGATCCCGGGTCGATCGATCCGGATCCCCCTGCGTCCTCCAGCTCCCTGGGGCGTCTGCGGCGGCAGTTCGAGCGCGACGCCTCCCTCAGCGAGGTGTTCGTGGTGCTCACCATCGGCGCCAGCCTGATCGCCACCTTCGGGCTGGTGTCGAACAGCGCCGCCGTGGTGATCGGCGCCATGGTGGTGGCCCCCTGGATCCTGCCCCTGCAGGCGATCGCCTTCGCGATCCTGCAGGGCCGCTTTCCCCTGGTGCTGCGCGCCCTGGGCACCCTGTTGGTGGGGGTGGCCCTCACGGTGCTCCTCTCGGTGGGGATCGGCCGGGTGCTGGGCTTCCCCACCTACGGCAGCGAGGTGCTCAGCCGCACCACGCCGAACCTGCTCGACCTGGCGATCGCCCTGGTGGCCGGTGCCATGGCGATCTACGCCAAGGTGCGCCGCGACGCCATCTCCTCCCTGGCGGGTCTCGCCATCGCCGTGGCCCTGGTGCCGCCGGTGTGCAGCATGGGCCTGGTGCTGGCTGCCGGTGACGCTCCCCGCGCCCTGGGGGCCGGCCTGCTGTTCGTGACCAACCTGCTGGGCATTCTCAGCGGTGCCCTGGTGGCCCTTTCCCTGCTGGAGCCCAGCTTTCGCCAGGTGCTGCTGCGCAGCCGCCTGGGCCTCACCAGCTTCGGCCTCACCGCCCTGCTGCTGGTGCCCCTCACGGGCAGCCTGGTGGGGCTGCTGCGCCAGGCCCGCCAGGAGGCCAGCCTCCGCCAGGTGGAGCAGGCGATCGCCCAGAGCCTGCGCAACCGCACGATCACCTTGGGGCGCGAATCGCAGCTGGTGGGGGTGAACATCGACTGGGCTGAAAATCCCCCTCTGATCCGGGCCTTTGTGCGGGTGACGGATCCCAATCTCCCCACACCGGCCCAGGTGGCGGCCGTGCAGGATTTCATCAACAGCCAGCAGCCGATCCGCTACCGGCTGCTGGTGCAGCGCTCCGCCATCGTGGTGGTGGGCCCGGAGACCCATCCCAATCCCGAATCGAGCGGGCCCCTCCGGGCTCCGGCTCCTGCGACCATGCCCCTGCGGCCGGGGGAGGGTCCGATCCCACGGGTGCCACCGGCCCCACCCTGAGCCACCCCTTGGCCCGCAGCCACGTGGTGGCTCAGATTCCCTGGTCCGCCGTTGTGCCCTCCTCGGCAGCGGTGTCGCTGGCAGCGCGCCCGCTCTCCGGCATCCAGTAGCTGAGGTCGTTGTACCAGTAGAGGCGGCCCGGCAGCTGATCGGTCTTGAGCTTCGTGCTGGTCATCGCCCCCAGCAGGGTGGCCAGCTCCACCGGCGAGAGATCGGTGCGGATGTCGTCGCCGGCGATGCGCAGCAGCTCCGGCAGGCGGGTCACGGTGGTGGGATGGGCCAGCTGGCGGAACACCGCGGCCAGCACCAGCTTCTGCCGCTCCAGCCGGCCGATGTCGCCGAGTTCATCGTGGCGGAAGCGCAGGAAGCCCTCGAGCTCCTCCCCCTTGAGCAGCTGCACGCCGGGGTAGAGGTCGATGTAGAGGCCCTGGCTGTTGTCCACGTAGTACATGCGCTTGGGCACGTCCACCTCCACCCCGCCGAGGGCGTCGGCCAGCCGTTGCACCGCCCGCAGGTTCACCTGCAGGTACTTGTCCACCGGCACCTCCAGCAGGGTGGTGAGCTGGCGCTTCACCTCGTCCGGACCCCCCAGGGCGTAGAGGGCGTTGGCCTTCTGCACGCCGTAGTCGCTGGTCTCGATGTAGGTGTCCCGCGGCACCTGGGTCAGCTGGGTGAGGCCGTCCTTCACCTGCACCGTGAGCATCACGTCGGTGCTGCCGCTCACCGCGTCGGTGCCCAGCACCAGGATGCGGCGCTCCTGCGCCAGGGGGTTGATCAGGCTGGTGACGCGGTGGGTGCCCTGCTGGAGGCTGGCCAGGGCAGGAGCGATCCACTGGGGCAGCGGCCCGGCCAGGGCATAGCCCAGGGCGGTGCCCACGCCGAAGGCCAGCAGGGTGGTGCGTCGCTTCTTCGGTGCGGCGGCCGGAGCCTTGGCGACCTGGGGGCGCTTGCGGTCGGTGGGGGCTTCCACCACAGGCTGGGCCCGTTTCTGCCGGTCCCGACGCCGCCGGGTGAGGTCGGTGATGGCGGCCGCACCCCGGGCCGCCGCCTCACGGGTGGATCGGGGCTTGGGCTGGGCCTGGCTCATGGCGGGTCCTGATCGGCGCACCTTACGGGCTGCGGACCCTGCCGGCCAGTGGACGCAGGCGCTTTGCCGGCCGGTCTCCGCGCCCCTCAGAGCACCCGCACCGCCGCCGCGGCCCGGTCTGCCCGTCGCCGGGCCTCCTCCAGGGTGGCGCCCCGGGCCAGGGCCACCCCCATGCGCCGCTGGGGCTGGGCCTCGGGTTTGCCGAACAGCAGCACCTGGGTTTCGGGCTCGGCCAGGGCCTCCGCCATGCCCTCATACCGCACCGGCGACCCGCTGCCGGAGGCGAGGATCACCCGGCTGGCGGCCGGGCCCCGGGAGTCGATCGCCGGGATCGGCAGGCCCAGCACGGCCCGCAGGTGCAGCTCGAATTCGCTGAGGTTCTGGCCCACCAGCGTCACCAGGCCGGTGTCGTGGGGGCGGGGGGAGAGCTCCGAGAACACCACCTCCTCCCGGCCGGGTTCGCCGCAGAGGAAGAACTCCACCCCGAACAGGCCGGCGCCGCCCAGTTCGTCGGTCACGGCCTTCGCCATCGTCTGGGCGGCGGCCAGGGCCTCGGGACTCAGGGATGCCGGCTGCCAGCTGCACTGGTAGTCGCCCCGTTCCTGCAGGTGGCCGATCGGCGGGCAGAAGCGGGTGGGGCCCTGCCAGGGCTTCACCGTGAGCAGGGTGATCTCCAGCTGGAACCGCAGGAACTCCTCCACGATCACCCGCTCGCCGGCGCCGCGGGCCCCCGCCAGGGCGGCCTCCCAGGCCGCTGCCAGCCCCTCCGGACCCTCCACCACGCTCTGGCCCTTGCCGGAGGAGCTCATCACCGGCTTCACCACCACCGGCCAGCCCAGGGGGGCCGCCACCGCCGCCAGCTCCTCGGCGCTGGCGGCATAGGCGAAGCGGGCCGTGCGCAGCCCCAGGGGGCCCGCCGCCAGGTCGCGGATCCGGTCGCGGTTCATGGTTACCGCCGTGGCCCGGGCGGTGGGAATCACGGTGATGCCCTCGGCCTCCAGCTCCGCCAGGGCTTCCACCGCCAGGGCTTCGATCTCGGGGATCACCAGGTCGGGCTGGTGGCGGCGCACCACCTCCCGCAGGGCCGCCGGATCGGTCATGGCCACCACCTCCGCCGCCTGGGCCACCGCCATGGCGGGTGCCCCCGGGTAGCGATCCACCGCGATCACCCGGCAGCCGAGGCGCTGGGCGGCGATCGCCACCTCCTTGCCCAGTTCACCGCTGCCCAGCAGCATCAGGGTGCGGGGGAGGGGGGCGCAGCGGGGATCGCTCATCGGGACAGGGCCGGGCGGGGTGGCAGAGCCCCGATCCTCGCTCCGCCACAGGCCGGCACGGGTTCCGCCGGTGGCCGGCGCGTCGCTGCTAGAGAGGGGCCGCACCTGCCTCCGGGCGTTTTCCCTGCCATGCGCGCCGTTCTGCCCTTCGCCTACAGCACCGCCGGCGATGCGGCCGGTGGCCTGCTCTTCGGCTGGGACATCGCCACCCTGCAGCAGGGGGCTCTGATCTACCTGGGGATCTCGTCGCTGGCCTTCGTGGTGGTGTGGGTGGTGGGCTACCTGCGCCGCTCCTGAGGCGCCCGCCCCCCTCCCCTCACTCCTCGAGGCCGCCCATCAGGGTGAGCTGCCGCTCCGGTCGCTCCTCGCTTACGAAGCCGTAGGCCTCGAACACGGCCGGGTCGGGATGGAGGATCCGCTGCCCCTCGGGGTGGCGCTCCAGCTGGAAGCCCTCCTCCGCCATGCGGCGCATCAGGGCGGCTGCCTCCTCGAAGCGGGCCGCCATCGCCTCGAGGCTGGCGCAGTCGCCGGTGAGGCCTTGTTCCTTCCAGGTGAAGTACGCCATGGCGCGCGGGGCGGCGGGATCAGGGCAGCAGCAGCAGCCCCACCAGCACTAGTAGCAGGCTTGCGCCCCAGAAGCTCACCACCACCCGCTGCTCGCTCCAGCCCCCCAGCTCGAAGTGGTGGTGCAGCGGCGCCATGCGGAACAGGCGCCGCCCCTGGCCGTCGGGGCCCTTGGTGGCCTTGAACACCCACACCTGCAGGATCACCGATACGGATTCCGCCAGGAACACCCCGCCCATCACCAGCAGGGGCCAGAGGCTGTTGCTGAGCAGGGCCACGGCCGCCAGGGCGGTGCCCATCGCCAGGGAGCCCGTGTCACCCATGAACAGCCGGGCCGGGTGGCGGTTGTGGGCCAGGAAACCGAGCCAGCAGCCGGCCATGGCCACGCAGAAGGCCGCCAGGGCCGGGTCCCCTTCATGGCCCCGCAGCAGCAGCTGCAGCCCCATGCCAGTGAACACCACGGCCCCGCAGCCGGCCGCCAGGCCATCGAGGCCGTCGGTGAGGTTGGTGGCGTTGCTCTCGGCCAGGAACACGAACAGCCCCAGGGGCCAGATCAGCAGCCCCAGGGGCAGTGCCCAGCCGAAGGGAAGCGCCACGGTGCCGCTCTCGGGTCCCCCCAGCCACTGGCCCTGGGCGGCCCAGACCAGGAACAGCGACGCAGCCCCCGTCTGGAGCAGCAGCTTGCCGCGGGGGCTGAGGCCGGTGTTGGTGCGGCGGGTGAGGCTGCGCCAGTCGTCGGCGGCACCGATCGCCAGGCTCGCCAGGGTCACCGCCGCCACGGCCAGCAGCCGCGGATCCTCCGGCGTGATCAGGCAGCCCACCAGCACCCCCACCGGCACCACCAGCAGGCCCCCCATGGTGGGGGTGCCGGCCTTGCTGTGGTGGGCCTGGGGCCCCTCCTGGCGGATCACCTGGCCCACCTTGAGCCGCCGCAGGCGCGGCACGCCCCAGGCGGTGACCACCGCACTGATCAGGGCCGCCACCACCAGCGGCAGGGTGAGCAGCGAATTGGGGACCAGGCCGTCGCTCAGCAGGCAGAGGGCCAGCAGCACCAGCGCCAGCAGACCGCTGGCCGCGGCGGCGGAGCGGGGCCGGAAGCCGGCGGAGGCGCGGGGGGTGGACTGGGACAAGACGCGGGGCCGTGGCGGCGCCCAGTTTCCCCCAGGAGGATCAGTCCTCCCAGTCTTCCTCGGCCTGCTCGTCGGCCTGGTTGTAGTCCTCCTTCTCCCCCATCAGCGCCGAGAGTTCCTCCTCCTCCACCGTGCTCACATCGGTGCTGGCGGTGTCCTCATCGGCCACCAGCCGGCCGGTGGATTCGAGCCAGCTCAGCAGGTCGGGCTCATCGCGCAGGGGCAGCACCGGCGCCGGATCCACGCGGCGGTAGCGGGTCAGCGAGGGGTTGATCGTGTCCAGGGCGCCCGTCAGGGAGCCGGTGGAAGGGGTCGCGAGATCGCTCATGCCGTGGGGCTGGCTCTTCAAGGAGCAATCAACCACCTTACCGCCTGGCCCCAGGATGGCCCGATCCTGTCCCCCTCCCGATGGTGTCCCCCAGCAAGCTCGCGTCGGTGGCCCGGCTCTGGATCCTCGCCCTGGGGCTGAGCCTGCTGCTGGTGGCGGCGGGGCAGCACTGGCCCGAAACGCCCACCCCCACGCCGCTGCTGGTCTGGACCCTGCTGCTGGCCCCCTCCGCGCTCCTGGGCCTCTGGATCCTGCGCCACTGGCGCCTTCCCGCCGCCGGCAGCCCGGGTGGTGAAGGGGGAGAATCGTGCGAACGAACGCAGGGAGAGCGTTGATGGGCCGGGCCAAGAAGGCTGTGCTGGCGTATTCCGGTGGGGTGGACACCAGTGTCTGCATCCCCTACCTGACGAACGAGTGGGGTGTGGAGGAGGTGATCACCTTCGCCGCCGACCTGGGCCAGGGCGA
>JBJTWS010000195.1:0-2922 GCA_046081905.1 Synechococcus sp.
GGACGGGGCAGCCGGCTGTCCTGGGGAGCGCCGGTGCAGCCCGGCCCAGGCGGCGGCGAACCGCTGGTGGTGAGCACCGCCCGCCTCGACCGGCTGATCGAGCACTGCGTGGGCGATTTCACCGTCACCGTGCAGGCGGGCCTGCCGCTGCAGCAGCTGCAGGCGGAGCTGGGCCGGCAGAAGCAATGGCTGGCGATCGACTGGCCCTGGGGCAGCGGCCCCGCCGGGGAGGGGAGCGGCACGGTGGGCGGCCTGGTGGCCCGCGGCCTGGCCGGCGGCCTGCGCCAGCGCTACCTGGGCATCCGCGACCAGCTGATCGGCATCGGCCTGCTGCGGGCTGATGGCACCGCCGCCCGGGCCGGGGGAAAAGTGGTGAAGAACGTGGCCGGCTACGACCTGATGCGCCTGTTCACGGGCAGCTGGGGCAGCCTCGGCCTGATCACCGAGGTCACCCTGCGCACCTTCCCCCTGCCGCCGCGGCGGGGCGGTCTCCTCCTGCGGGGTGAACCCGGGGCTCTCGATCAACTGCGCCGCCGCTGCCTGGCGGCACCGCTGATGCCGCAGCGGCTCGACTGGTGGAGCCCCGATGGCCATGACCCAGCCGAGGCCGCCCTGCTGCTGGCCGTCGTGAGCGTCAGCGCCGAGGCGATCGACGACCAGCTCAGCCGGCACCGATCCGCCGCCGAGGCCGCCGGCCTGTCGGTGCAGCGGCTGGATGGCGATGATCTGCAACTTCTGGAGGCCAGGGGCTGGGGCGGCGACCTGGGCAGCACCATCGCCATGGCCACGCCCTGGTTGCTGCGCCTGGGTGTCCTGCCGGCGCGGGCTGCGGAGCTGCTGGGCGATGCGGCACTGCGCGAGCTCCGCTTCAGCCTGGCGGCCGGCGCTGGCGTGGGCCTGGCCTGGACGGGGCCGGGCGGGCTGCCGCGGCACCGGGTGGAGGAGCTGCGCCGGCGCTGCATCGGCCTCGGGGGCTTCCTCACGGTGCTGCAGCAGCCCACCGGACAGGCCGGCCCCGGCATCCCCGCCTGGGGCGATGCCCCCAGCCGGCCTCTGATCGAGGCGATCAAGCGCGAGTTCGACCCGCTGCAACAGTTGGCGCGCGGCCGGCTGCCGGGAGTGGCGCCCCAGCCTCAGGCCGCTGCCAGCCGATAGCGGCAGTGCAGCTCCCGCTGCTCGCCGGGAGCCAGCTCCAGCCCCAGCACACCCCGGCGGGCGGTCCAGGGTTCCAGGCAGACCATCGACCGCGGAGGATCGGTCCAGACCACGACGTGCTCATACGGGGCATCGGCCTGCAGGGTCACCACCCCGGCCTGGCAGGCACCCGTGAGGCGCAGCCCCGGGCCAGGGCCCACCGGCATCGCAGCCCGCAGATCCACCCCCTGAGGCAGGCGCTGCAGCTGGGTGGCCGTCGGCCCATCGGCACCCGTGAGGTGATCGAAGCAGCGCAGCGGCAGGCCCTCCAGGCCGGCTGCCGCGAGATCCTCCACCGCGAAATAGGGATGCAGCCCGAAGGCGAAGGGCATCGGCGGGGCCTCCCCGCCCTCAGGCCCCGCCGGCGACGCATGGCCGATCACGGTGCGGATCGCCAGGGCATCCGGCTCGAGCCGGACCTCCAGGCTGAGGCAGAAGGCGAAGGGATAGACCGCCCGGGTGGCCTCGCTGTCCCGCAGCTGCAGACGGATGCCGCCACCGGCCTCCAGAGGCTCCAGGGTCCAGGGCAGGTCACGGGCGAAGCCGTGCTGCGGCATCGGGAACGCCCCCTGCGGCAGGTGCAGCTGTCCGTCGGGCAGGTTGCCGCAGACGGGGAACAGCACGGGGATGCCGCCGCGCACGCTCCTGGCCGGATCCGCAAACCGCTCGGCATCGAAGTAGAGCCGCTCCACCCCGGCGCAGCGCCAGCCGGTGATCAGGCCACCACGCTCCGGCACCACCCGCAGCTGATCGCCCCAGGGGGTGGTGAACTCCCAGTGGGGGAAGGGAGCCG
The DNA here is from genome assembly GCA_046081905.1 of Synechococcus sp. Classification (GTDB taxonomy): domain Bacteria; phylum Cyanobacteriota; class Cyanobacteriia; order PCC-6307; family Cyanobiaceae; genus CBW1002. The sequence goes on from JBJTWS010000195.1 coordinate 1,988, forward strand.
TGCGCTGGATCAGGGTCATGGAGGGCTGCTCAGGCCAGGTCGGCAAGCCAGGTCAGCATGGCCCGGTTCACCTGATCAGGCACCTCGTCGTGGGGGCAGTGGCCGGCCTCCAGCACCACCTCGCTGGTGCGGGCGGGGGCATGGCGCTGGAAGGCGCCCCGGCGGCCGGCGGCATTGATCCAGGGGTCGCGGATGCCCCAGAGCAGCAGCAGGGGGGCCCGCAGCTCGGCGAACAGCTCATCGAGCGGCTGGCCGCGGGGAATGTCGAACACGGTGCGGAACACCCCGAAAGCACCCGCATCCCGCGAGGGGCGCAGGATCGCCTCCACCAGGGCGTCATCGACATTGGTGCGATCGATGTACACCTGATTGAGGGTGCGGCGCACGGTGGCCGGCCGCCGCATGTTCTCGAACAGCAGGCGCTGCAGCACCGGGCTCTTGAGCAGGGCGCTGCCGAGCGTGCGGCGGGCGATGGCTCCCCAGCCCCGGGGCTCCCCCTGCTCGTCGGAGAACGGCCCCGCGGCATTGAGCAGCACCACGCCGGCCGCGAGGTCGCCGAGCGCCGCCCCAGCCGCCAGGGCCGCATAGCCACCGAGCGAGTTGCCCACCAGCACCGTGGGCCGGCCGATGCGCTCGCGCACGTAGGCCATCAGCTGATCGCGCCAGAGGGCACCGCCGTAACAGGGTCCCGCAGGCTTGGCGCTGCGCCCGAAGCCGAGCAGATCGAGGGCGTGCACCTCGTGGGTCTGCGCCAGCACGGGGATGTTGAAGCGCCAGTGGTCGGTGGAGGCACCGAAGCCGTGAACCAGCAGGAGCGCCGGGGCCGCGCCGTCCTCCGGGCCGCGCCGCAGGCTGTGGATGGGATGGCCGAGGAAGGTCCAGCCCGCTTGCGGCGGCTGATCGCGCACCTGCCCGTCCGTGTCGGCCATCAGGGA
>JBJTWS010000196.1:0-12849 GCA_046081905.1 Synechococcus sp.
TGGCCGTGACGAAGAAGCGGGCCTTCGAGCGCTGGGTGGAGAAGGCCCTGCGCCGCCGCGAGGAGGCCGAGCAGAGGGAGCGCCGCCGTTTCGATCGGGAGCGCTTCTGGCGCGGCTGGAGCGAATGGATCCTGCTCGACACCACCCGTCAGGCGCTGGTGCCCCTGATGGCCCTGCTGGTGCTGGCGGTGGGTGGCGGCTGGTGGTGGGGCAGCCAGCAGGCCTGCGGGCCGGCGGTGGTGGCTCCCGGGGTGCAGCGCACCGTCCCCTGAGGCGGCGCGCCCCAGCGATTGCCGCCGCGGGGCAGACTGGACCCTGCCCCCCTCCGCCTCCGCGATGGCCGCCGATCCCTTCGATGCCCTGCGGCTGACGATCATGCAGGACGTGCTGCCGGTGGGGCTGGCGGTGGTGGAGCGGGCCCGCAAAGGCGGGCCGCGGGAGGTGCTCGCCGCCTTCAACGACACCGAGGATCCCCTTGGCCAGCTGCGGGAGGAGGGCGAACCCGTGGCCAGCCAGGTGCGGGAGGGCCTCGATCGGCTTCAGCCCGGCCTCGGCAATCCGGTGATGAAGGTGGAGGTGCGGGATGTGCCTGCCACCCCCGCCGGCGGCGCCACCCCGGCCGATGACGCCGCCCTCGGCCAGACCCTGGAGCGCATCGCGCAGCGGCTGCGGCTGCTGGAGCAGAGGCTCAACCAGCCCGCCTCCTGAGGCAGGCACGCACCATGGGGATCGCTCCTTCCGCGGTACGGCACTCCGGCATGGGGCAGCAGCCCCTCTGGCTGCTGCTGCTGGTGCTGTTCTGCTGCGGCGCCATGGGGGCCCGGCTGGTGTGGCTGCAACTGCTCCATGGCCCGGAGTTCCGGGCCATGGCCGATGAGAACCGCATCCGCCTGATGCCCCGCAATCCGATGCGGGGGCGGATCCTGGATCGCCACGGCCAGGTGCTCGCCACCAATCGCCTCACCTACAACCTCTACGTGCAGCCGCGGGAGGTGAGCGACGACCGCTGGCCGGCCCTGCGGGACCAGCTCGTGGCGCTGCTCGGGATACCGGCCTCCAAGCTGGATCAGAACCGCCGCGATGGCGCCAACCCCGAGGGCTACCGCATCGAGCTGGCCGGTCCACTCAATCCCCAGCAGGTGCTGCGGTTCCGCGAGCGGGCCGATCAGCTGCGGGGGGCGGAGGTGGATGTGGATGTGCTGCGCAGCTACCCCCACGGCAGCCTCGCCGCCCATGTGCTCGGCTACACCAGCGGCATCACCGGCGAGGAATACGACCGCCTCCGCCCTGAGGGCTACCGCATCCGCGATCGCATCGGCCGCAGCGGGGTGGAGAAGGTGTACGAGACCCACCTGCGCGGCGAGTGGGGCGGCCAGCAGCTGGAGGTGAACGCCGCCGGCCAGGTGCAGCGGGTGCTGGGGGACAAGCCCGCCAGGGCGGGGAATGACCTGCGCCTCACCCTCGACCTCGAGCTCCAGCGCACCGCCGAGCGGGCCCTCGATGGCGTTCGCAAGGGCGCGATCGTGGCCATGGATCCCCAGACCGGCGCCATCCGTGCCCTCGCCAGCCGTCCCACCTTCGATCCGAACGTGTTCTCGGACGGGCCCACCACCGCCCAGTGGAACGACCTCAACCGTCCCGAGGCGCCCCTGCTGAACCGGGCCTTCCAGGGCTTTCCCCCCGCCAGCACCTTCAAGGTCGTCACCACGGCCGCTGGCATCGAATCGGGGGTGTTGCCGGCGGGCGGCACCCTGCCCACCACGAACTCCTTCTGCCACTACGGCCAGTGTTACGGCGACCACGGCGCCTTCGGCTCGATCGGCTACGTGAAGGCCCTGGCGGTGAGCAGCAACAGCTTCTACTACCTGCTGGGTCTCAAGCTCGGACCGGAGGAGCTGTTCAAGGCCGCCCGCCGCCTCGGCTACGGCCAGGTCACCGGCCTCGAGCTGAAGGAGGAGGAGACCCCCGGTCTGCTGGGTGACCGGGCCTGGAAGAAGGAGGCCCTCGGGGAACCCTGGACCCCGGTGGACACGATCACCTCCGCCATCGGCCAGGGGGCCCTGCAGGTCACGCCGATCCAGATGGCCCGCCTTTACGCCGCCGTGGCCAACGGTGGCTGGCTGGTGACGCCCCACCTGGTGGAGCGCCCCACGCCCCGCACCTGGATCGGCCTGAAGCCCGACACCATCCGGGTGCTGCGCCAGGGCCTGCGGGAGGTGGTGACCAACGGCACGGCCACCCTCCTCAACGACCCCTCCCTGCCGGCGGTGGCCGGCAAGACCGGCACCGGCGAGGATCCCCCCCGCCCCGACCACGCCTGGTTCGGCGGCTATGCCCCTGCTGGCAAGCCGAATCTGGTGATCATCGCCTTCGGCGAAAACAGCGGCGGCTATGGCGGCACCGTGGCGGCGCCGATGGTGAAGGCCCTGATGACCACCTGGTTCCGTGGGATCCCGGCCAAGGAGGCCGCGGTGCCCGCAAGGGCTGAGCCTCAGGCGGCCAGCTGCAGCTCCCGCTGACCCAGCACCTCGCGGTAGTAGCGGCGCAGCTGGTCGGTGGCGCCAGCCCAGCCCCAGCGCTCCGCCTCCTCACGGGCATTGCGGCGCAGCTGGGCCCGCTGGCTCGCATCGCCGAGCAGCCGCTGCACGGCCGCGATCAGGCTGGCGGCGCCCCCATCGGCCCCCTCCGGCTCGTAGAGGCAGCCGTTCACACCGTCGGTCACGATGTCCGGAATGCCGCCGCGGTTGGCGCCCACCACCGGGCAGCCGGCCGCCATCGCCTCCAGCAGCACCAGCCCGAGGGTTTCAGTGCTGGAGGGGAACAGGAACGCATCGCCGCTGGCATAGGCACTGGCCAGCTCCTCCCCCGCCAGGTAGCCCACGAAGTGGGTGGGGGTGCCGGCGAAGATCTTCTCCAGCTGGCTGCGGTAGGGCCCATCGCCCACCAGGGCCAGGCGGGTGTCGGGCATGGCCTGCAGCACCGGCAGGATCCGTTCGATCTGCTTCTCGGCCGAGAGGCGCCCGATGTAGAGCAGCAGCTGGCCCGTGTCGCTATTGCCGTTCAGGAGCCGCTGGCGCATCGCGTCGCTGCGCAGCTCGGGCCGGAACAGCTCGGTGTCCACGCCGCGCTGCCACAGGGCAGTGGACTGAATGCCCTTCTCGCTCAGCTCCTCCACCATCGCCGTGGAGGTGCAGAGGTTGAGGCGGGCCTGGTTGTGGGCGGCCTTGAGCAGCTCCCACAGCAGGGGTTCGAGCATGCCCATGCCGTAGTGCTCCAGGTACTTGGGCAGATGGGTGTGGTAGCTCGCCACCAGGGGGATGCCCTTGGTGCGGGCCAGCCAGATGCCCCCCAGCCCCAGCACCGCCGGGTTCACCACATGCACCAGCTCGGGCCCGAAACTCTCCAGCGCCTCCGACACCGCCGGCCGGGGCAGGGCCAGCTTCAGTTCGGGATAGAGGGGCAGCGGCATCGCCGGCACCCCCACCACCCGGGCGCCCCGGTAGGTCTCGGGGGCGCCCTCGGGGCAGAAGATGATCACCTCATCGCCCGCCTCCACCAGGTGCTGCACCGTCTTGGTGAGGCGCGTGACGATCCCGTCCACCTTGGGCAGGAAGGTCTCGGTGAAGAAGGCGAGCTTCAAGGAGGCGGATCGGAAGCGGAAACAGTCTGCTGGATCAGGAAACGCCCGCGGTCTGGATCGCTTCCGCCTGCTTGGCAGTCCAGGCGGAGATGCAGGGGATGCGGCTGCGGTCGCAGCGGTCGGCCCAGCGGCGGGCCACATCCACCACCTCGGCCAGGAGGCCGTCATCGAGGGTGGTGGGCTTGAGGCCCAGCTCGATGAAGCAACGGTTGTCCACGATCAGATCGTTTTCGATCGCCTCCTTGCGGGGGTTGGGGAGGTAGTTGATCTCGGCGCCGGTGAGGGCCGCCACCTTGCGGGCCAGTTCACCCACCTGGTGGCTTTCGGTCATCTGGTTGAAGATCTTCACCTTCTCGCCGGCCACGGGAGGGTTCTCCAGGGCCAGCTGCACGCAGCGCACCGAGTCGCGGATGTGGATGAAGGCGCGGGTCTGGCCGCCGGTGCCATGCACCGTGAGCGGGTAGCCGATCGCCGCCTGCATCAGGAAGCGGTTCAGCACCGTGCCGTAGTCGCCGTCGTAGTCGAAGCGGTTGGTGAGGCGGGGATCCCGCTCGGTGGCCTCGGTGTTGGTGCCCCAGACGATGCCCTGGTGGAGATCGGTGACGCGGATGGAATCGTTCTTGTTGTAGTAGTAAAAGAGCAGCTGATCCAGCGTCTTGGTCATGTGGTAGACGCTGCCCGGATCCGTGGGGTGGAGGATCTTCTCGGTGAAGCGGCTGCCGTCCGGCTGGGGCACCTCCACGGTGAGATAGCCCTCCGGGATGGTGGCGCCGCGGTGGGAGCCATAGCCGTACACGCCCATCGTGCCGAGGTGCACGATGTGGATGTCGAGGCCGCTCTCCACGATGGCGGCGAGCAGGTTGTGGGTGCCGTTGACGTTGTTGTCGACGGTGTAGCGCTTCGTGGCGCTGCTCTTCATCGAATAGGGCGCGGCCCGCTGCTCGGCGAAGTGCACCACGGAATCGGGCCCCTCGCTGCGGAGCAGCTCCAGCAGCCGTTCGTATTCCCTGGCGATGTCGAGGTGCACGAAGCGCATCGCCTTGCCGCCCACCTGCTCCCAGGCCCGCAGCCGGTCGCTGATGGTGGCGATCGGGGTGAGCGATTCCACCCCGAGGTCGATGTCGATCTTGCGGCGGCTGAGGTTGTCCACGAGCACCACGTCGTGGCCGGCGTCCGCCAAGTTCACCGCACAGGGCCAACCGCAGAAGCCATCGCCGCCGAGAACGAAAACCTTCACGCCAGACTCCTGCTGAACGAGCACGTGCTCCGGGGGGCAAGCTACTACAGGCATTCGGCCCCATCCGGGCGGCTCGGGCCCGCTGGCGCCGGGCCGCTCCCGGGACGGTTCAGCTGATGCCCACCGCCACCGCCACCAGCACCAGCACCAGCACGCTGCCGCCCACGATCAGGGCCAGGGAGCTGCGGCTCGTGCCCTCGCCCGCTTCCATCACCTGCATGCGCGGCTCCTTGGCGAAGGCGTTCAGCCTGCCGCCGTCTTCTTCCGTGACCTGCATGAAGGGATGTCCTCTCTGAAAGCGGCCACCCTATGGAGGGTCGCCAGATCGGCCCCGGTTCCTCTACGGAACTTCACGGGAGCGCCTGGGCGCGTCGCCCCCTCAGCTGCCCACCCGCCCCTGCAGGGGGGAGCTGGCCCGGGCTTCGCTCCGCCGCGGCAGGCGGCCGGCCCGGTGGGCGGCGCGGCCCGCTTCGCAGGCCAGCGCCATCGCCCGCGCCATGGCCGGCGGGTCGCCCGCCAGGGCGATGGCACTGTTGATCAGCAGGGCGTCGGCCCCCATCTCCATCGCTTCGGCCGCCTCGCTGGGCACGCCGATGCCGGCGTCCACCACCACCGGCACGTGGGCGTTCTCGATGATCAGGGCGATGTTGGCGGCGTTGCGGATGCCCTGGCCCGAGCCGATCGGCGAGCCCAGCGGCATCACCGTGGCGCAGCCGGCCTCCTCCAGCCGCCGCGCCAGCAGCGGATCGGCGTTGATGTAAGGCAGCACGGTGAAGCCCTCCTTCACCAGCACCTCGGCGGCCTCGAGGGTGCCGATCGGATCGGGGAGCAGGTGGCGGGGATCGGGGATCACCTCCAGCTTCACGAAGGTGTTGTCCTCCTGGCCGGCCAGCCTGGCCAGCTCGCGCCCGAGCCGGGCCACCCGGATCGCCTCCTCCGCCGTGGCGCAGCCGGCGGTGTTGGGGAGCATCCAGATCCGGCTCCAGTCGATCGCCTCCATCAGGCCCAGGTGGCCCTCGGCCTGGCTCTGCACCCGCCGCACCGCCACGGTCACGATCTCGCAGGCGCTGGCGTCCAGGGAGGCCTGCATCGCCTGCAGATCCGGGTACTTGCCGGTGCCGGTCATCAGGCGGCTGCGGAACGGGCGCCCTCCGATCACCAGGGTGTCGTCCGAAGGACTGGCGGGCGCAGGCTGGAACACGGCCGGGAGGAACGGGCGGGCAGACCCCCCGACCGTATCGCGATCGCGTTCCCGCCCCTACCCTTGGGCCACACGACTCCTGCCTCCCCTTCCATGCCGCTCGCCCTGCTGCTGGCCGCGATGCCTCTCTCGGCGACGCCGGCCCTGCCCCAGAACGGATTCGTTCCCTTCACCACCCCGCTCGAGCCCGCCGCCCTGGGATCGCTCGAATCGGTGGAGACCTTCGATCCCCTGGCCCTGGCCCAGATGATGGCGCAGCAGATGCCGCGCCTCTGGACCGGCACCTACCAGCCCTTCGGCGCCGCGCCCGTGTCGGTGGATCTCCGCCTGGCCTCCACCACGGCGATCGGTCAGATGGTGGATCTGCGCGGCGAGATGACCGTGGGCTCGGTCACGGTGCCGGTGCAGGGGAACCTCAATGCCAAATCCGACCAGCTCGACCTGCTGCTCCTCTGCAAGTGCGATGTGGCCGGCCTGGAGGTGGGCGGTGAGTTCCAGGGGCTGCAGGGTCTGCAGCTCAGCGGCTGGAACGGCCCGCGCCTCACGGCCCTGGGGGGCCGGCTGGAACTGCAGCCGTCCGGTGGCACGCCCGCCGCGGCGGCTCCGGCCGGGGAGCCGGCGGCGCCCCGCAGTGGCGGCCAGCCGATCCGCGGCCTCTGGTGATCGGCGGCCAGCCCAGAGAAACAGCCCCCTGGCCCGCTTGTTGCGGGCTCAGGGGGCAGGGGTGGTGCCGCTCAGGGCCGCCTGGCTGCGCTCGAGGCGTTTGAGCCGGCGCTGGGCCGTGCGGTTGCCGGGATCCAGGGCCAGGGCCTGGTGGTAGGTCTCCCGCGCCTCGTCGAGCTTCTGTTGCTTCTCGAGGGCGAAGGCGAGGTTGTTCAGGGCCACCGGATAATCGGGCTTGACCCGCAGGGCGGTCTGGTACTGGCGGATGGCGGTTTTGTAGTTCCCCTGGGCGGCCAGGGCGAAGCCGATCGCATTAGTGATCAGGGCCTGCGCTTCATCCGGGGAACCTTCGGCCTCCGCCTGCTTCAGGGCCTGTTTGAGCGTGTCCACGGCCTGGCCGTAGAGCCGCTTGCGCAGCTGCACCGAGCCGAGTTCATAGAGGGTGGCGGCATCGCGGTCGGCACCCGGGCCCTCGAGACGGGCCAGGGTGCTCTCATCCCGGCGCACCCGCAGGATCTGGCGGGCCACCACGAAGGCGGCACCAGCCAGTAGAACCACCAGGCCCATCAGGTAGGCCTGCGGCAGAAGCTGATCCATCGGGTTGTGGGGATGCCGGGTTTCTCGGGTGCCGGCCTCAGGCCTTCACGGCGCCCGCGACGCTGGTGAAGCTGCCGGGATCCACCACGGCGAGCTGGGCCAGCATCTTGCGGTTGAGGCGCACGTCGGCCTTCTTGAGGCCGCCCATCAGGCGGCTGTAGCTGAGGCCGTTGAGGCGGGCGGCCGCGTTGATGCGAGCGATCCACAGGCGGCGGAAATCGCGCTTGCGGCGGCGACGGTCGCGGTAGGCGTTGCAGAGCGCCTTCATCACCCGCTGGTTGGCGGTGCGGAACAGGGTGCCGTTGCCGCCGCGGAAGCCCCGCGCCAGGCGCAGGATCTTGTTACGGCGTTTGCGGGCGACGTTGCCCCTCTTGACGCGGGCCATGGCGAGGAATCAGTTCGGGAGTTACGGGATCGGAAGGCGGCCGGGGCGCAGGCGCTCAGGCGTAGGGGAGCATGCGGGCCACGTTCTCGGCGTCGCGCTCATCCACGACGGCCATCGTGCCGAGGTAGCGCTTGCGCTTCGGGCTCTTGTGATCGAGCAGGTGGTTCCGGAAGGCGCGGCGACGCATGAACTTGCCGCTGCCGGTGGCCTGGAACCGCTTCGCGGCAGCTTTGCGGGTCTTGAGCTTCGGCATTTCTCGCGGCGCAGGCACAAACAAGCAAAGTACGACGCAGACCACCCTTTCGCCAAGACCATCCCCTGCCATGGCCGCAGCCCCCCGTCGCTCCGCCCCGTTCTCCCTGCCGCGGGGACTGGCCGGCGTGGCGCTGCTGCTCCTGCTGGGCAGCGGCTGCCGGGCCTCTCTCCCCGGCGACCACGCCGACGCCCCGCCCCCGCCGGCCCCCGAGGCCGTGGGGGCGGAGGATCCCCTGGCGGAGCCGGTGCCGCCGCCCCCCCAGCCCCAGGCCACCGATCCCCGCCTCTGGGTGGCCCTGGCGGCCCGCCTGGCGCCGCCGGCCGCCGGAGCGGGCCGGCCCCCGGCGCCCCTGCGGCTGCGCAGCGGCTCGGGTCTGCTCACCCTGGTGGATGCCGCCGGGCGCCGCTTCCAGGCCCCGGAGCTGGTGCTGCACTGGCACTGGCAACCCCTGGCCGAACCGCGCCTGTGGCGGCGGCAGGTGCTCGGTCCCTTCGCCAGCTTCGAGAGCGCCGAGGCGGCGGCCCTCGGCTGGCGCAGCCTCGGGGTGCCGGCCGTGATCGCCCGTCCGGCCGAGTGGGAGGTGTGGGCGCCGCTGTCGGCCCCCCCGCCGGCCGGTGGCCTCCAGCCGCGCCGCCAGGAGATCCGCCAGGCCGGCCGCTGGCAGCCGGAACTGCGCCGCGCCCAGGGGCCGGAGCGGCTGCAGGGGCCGATCCGCCTGGAGGCGCCGGGCGGTCTGCGCTGGGAGAAGGGGGTCTTCGGCGGGCCGTTCCGGCTGCAGGGCGACGCCTACGGCAGCTGGACCCTGCTGGAGGAGGTGCCCCTGGAGCGTTACCTCGCCAGTGTGGTGCCCCACGAGATCGGGGCCGGCTCCCCGCCCGCCGCCCTCGCGGCCCAGGCGGTGCTCGCCCGCACCTGGGCCCTGCGCAACCTGCACCGCTACCAGGCGGATGGCTACCACCTCTGCTCCGACACGCAGTGCCAGGTCTACGGCGATCCCCGCCAGGCCGGCGCGGCGGTGCGCCAGGCGATCGCCGCCACCCGCCACCAGGTGCTCAGTGCCGGCGGCCAGCCGATCCATGCGGTGTACCACGCCAGCAATGGCGGTGTGGCGGCCGGCTACGAGGAGGTCTGGAGCGGGGCGCCGCTGCCCTACCTGCGCTCCTTCGTGGATGGCCCGGCGCCCCTGGTGGCCGCCCTGCCCCTGCCGCTCGCCCCGGCCGGACTGGGGACGCTGCTGGCCCGGGGCGGCTCCGCCTATGGCGCCGACCACCCGGTGTTCCGCTGGCGGCGCCAGCTCTCCGCCGCCCAGATCGGCGCGGCCCTGCGGGGCCAGGCGCCCCGGCTGGGGCAGCCGCAGCAGCTGCGGGTGCTGGAGCGCGGCCCCAGCGGCCGGGTGCTGGCCCTCGAGATCAAGGGCAGCGGCGAGGGCGGCAGCGGGGAAACGGTGGTGCTGCGGCTCGATGCGATCCGCCGCACCCTCCGCAGCCTGCCCAGCACGCTCTTCACGGTCCGCCCGGCCGGCCCGGGGCTGTGGAGCGTCGAGGGGGGCGGCTTCGGCCATGGCGCCGGCCTGTCCCAGGCGGGGGCCATCGACCTGGCCGGCCGCGGCTGGAGCACGGCCCGGATCCTGCAGCACTATTACCCCGGCACCCATCTGGTGCCGCTCTCGGCCCTGGTGCCGCCCCTGCCGGCCCTGCCGCCGGAGCAGGCCCCTTAAAGTTCCCCCACGCGACGGGCTTTCCGCATGGCTTCCGGCGACAGTGCCCCTGATCGCCGTGTCAAGTCGGCCCTGTTCCTGCTCGGCTGTGTGTGGGCGGGGATGGCGCCCCACTGGCTGGCGCCGGATCAGCGGCTGATCCCTTCCCTCTCCCTGGCCCTGCTGCTGGGGGGCTACAGCATTCGAACGGTGCTGCTCCAGGCCCTGCGCCGTCAGAAGGCGGCAGCGGAGCCGGCCCCCGAGGGCGCGGTTCCCGGGCGGCCCACCCCGGAGCTGCCGAGCGTGGATGTGGTGGTGGCTGCCCGCGACGAGGAGGCGGTGATCGGCCGGCTGGTGGAGCGGATCGCCCGGATCCGCTATCCCGAGGGCCGGCTGCGGCTCTGGGTGGTCGACCACGGCAGCGAGGACGCCACCCCGGAGCTGCTGCGGGAGCTGGAGCGCACCGCGCCGCTGCTGCGGGTGCTGCGCCGTTCCCGGGAGGCGGGGGGCGGCAAGTCCGGCGCCCTCAACGACGTGCTCCAGCACCTCGAGGGCCGCTGGATGCTGGTGCTCGATGCCGATGCGGGCCTGGCGCCCGATCTGCTGGAGCGGGTGCTGCCCCAGGCGGAGGCGGGGGGCTGGGCGGCGGTGCAGCTGCGCAAGGCCGTGGTGAACGGCGGCGTGAACCTGCTCACCCGGGCCCAGGCGATGGAAATGGCCCTCGATGCGGTGATCCAGGAGGGGCGCCTGGCGGAGGGGGGCGTGGCGGAGCTCCGCGGCAACGGTCAGCTGCTCCTCCGCGAAGCGGTCCAGGCCTGTGGCGGCTTCAACGAAGCCACCGTGACCGACGACCTCGATCTGAGCTTCCGTCTGCTGCTGGCCGGCCAGCCCATCGGCGTGCAGTGGGATCCGCCGGTGGAGGAGGAAGCGGTGCTCACCCTGGCGGCCCTGTGGCGGCAGCGCCAGCGCTGGGCCGAGGGGGGCCTGCAGCGCTACTTCGACTACGGCGACGGGCTTGTCTTCGGCCCCCTGCCCTTCCGCCAGAAGCTGGATCTGGCCTGTTTCTTCCTGCTTCAGTACGTGCTCCCCGTGGCCTCGATCGCCGATCTGGCGGGGGCCCTGCTCACCCGCACCCTGCCCACGGTCTGGCCCCTCTCGATTGCGGCCCTGGGCCTCTCGGGCCTGGCGATCGTGACCGGCTGCCGCCGCCCCAGCGAGGGCCCGGCCCTGCCGGCCATGGGCCCCCTGGCCATGGGCCTGGGGATCGTCTACCTGGTGCACTGGTTCGTGGTGATCCCCTGGGTGAGCCTGCGCATGGCCCTGCTGCCCAAGCGGCTGGTGTGGGTCAAGACCCTCCACCTCGGCGATGCCTCCGAGCCTGAGCCCGCCGGTGGCACAGTCACGGCGCCGGCCGGCCGGGTCGCGGCCTCCGCTTCCCTGGATGAATCCGGCCTCGAGCCCGAGACCGGCAAGATCTGACCGCGATCCCGCCAGGCTCAGGCGGCCGAGTCGCTGGAATCGATCGGCTCGTCGAGCTCCACCACCTCGCCGTTGAAGAAGTCGGCCAGTCGGCGCGCCTGCTCATCGAGGCGGTTCTCCCCGGAGATCGCGGGCCGGGGGGGTGGCGGCGGCGGCGCTGTGGCTGCCTGTGGGGCTGCCGTGTCTGCCTGCGGCGGAGGCGGAGGCGGAGGGGAGACGGACGGCGGGGCGGCTGCTGGAGCGGGGTTCGGGGGGCTTTCTGAGGCCTGCGGAGGGCGGGTCAGGGGTTCGCTGGGCTCCGTCGGCTGCGGCGATTGCTCGCTTGGGGCGGACGGGGGAACGGGGGTGATCCGGGCCGGAATGGGAACCGGCGGGGCCGCGGCGGCCGTGGCGGGAACTGCCGGGGCATGGGCGCCGGCCCCTTCGGCCGCCTCGAGCACCAGCTGGCGCGGGCTGCCCAGGGCCCGGGTGAGGGCCTGCTCCAACAGGGGCAACCGGCTCTGCACCATGGCGAGCCAGGTGGCGGCCACCCGCACCACGGCCCGCTGCTCATCCAGCCGCACCAGGTGGGCCTGCTGCGAGAGCAGCATGCGGGTGGAGGGCAGCTCCAGCCCCGCCAGGATCTGCTGCCACAGCTCCGGCAGCGCCGGCGCACCCTGGCTGGCTTCGTGTTTCGGGGCAGCCGCCACGGCAGCCTGCGCGGCGGCCGGCTCCTGGTGCGGTGCCGCGGCAGTCGCTGCGGGTGCGGCCGGGGGAGAGGTGGCAGGGGTGTTGGCCGCTGCCGCTGGAGTGGCAGGGGTGGCCGGCGCCTGGTGGCGGACGGGAGCCGGGGGTGCCGCAGCGGCTGTACCGCCGGCTGGCACTGGTGCCGGTGCGGCAGCAGCCGTGGCAGGCTCAGCCAGCAGCCCCAGCAGCAGCACCTCCAGCCACAGGCGAGGCTGCACGCTCTGCCGCAGTTGCTGTTCACTGCCCCGCAGCTGGGCTTGCCACTGCAGCAGCCGGGCCCGGCCGATGCGGCGGGCCAGCTCCGGCAGGCGTGGGCGCAGATGGGGGGAGAGGCTCGTGAGCTCCAGCCGCTCCGGTGCCACGCCGGCCAGCACCAGATCCCGCAGCAGCCCCGCCACCCCCTGCAGCACCGCCGAGGGTTCCCGCCCCCGCTCCAGCAGGGTCCGGCTGGCCTCGATCAGCTCCAGGGGCTCGGCCGTGGCCATGGCCTCCGCCAGGGCCAGCAGCTCCTCCTCGGGCACGGCGCCGAGCAGCTCCCACACCGCCGTGGTCTCGATCGGCGGGGGCAGCAGGCTGAGCTGATCGAGCAGGCTCTCGGCGTCCCGCAGGCCCCCCTGGGCCCGCTGGGCCACCACATGCAGGGCCTCCGGGGTGATCCCGATCCCCTCCTGCCCTGCGATCCACCCCAGGTGGCCCTCCAGGGCCTGCAGGGGGATGCGGCGGAAGTCGAAGCGCTGGCAGCGGCTCAGGATCGTGGGCAGCACCCGCTGGGGGTCGGTGGTGGCCAGCACGAACACCACCCGCGGCGGCGGCTCCTCGAGCGTCTTCAGCAGGGCGTTGAAGGCCGCGGTGGAGAGCATGTGGCACTCGTCCACCACGTACACCTTCCAGCGGGCCTGCACCGGCGCGAAGCGCGAGCGCTCGATCAGCTCGCGGATGTTGTCCACGCCGGTGTTGGAGGCGGCATCG
>JBJTWS010000197.1:0-2635 GCA_046081905.1 Synechococcus sp.
CGATCGAATGCGGCAAAGTCCGCGATCCGGCGAGGCTCTGGAGCTGACTCACCTCGTCTGCCGAAAGCTCCAGTGGAGCCATGGGGCGACCCACAGGCATGGAACAACTCCCAATGGAGACACTCCATATTCTATTGGCTAATTCCGGGACGGCACCCTAGAGCGGCGGCCGGTCCCGGGCAGGGGCGCCGTGCTTCAGGAGGGCGCCAGGGCGGCCCGGGCCCGCAGGGCCTTCTCGGCCTCCTCCCGATCGTCGAAGTGGATCTTGGTGGTGCCGAGGATCTGGTAGTCCTCGTGGCCCTTGCCGGCGATCAGCACCAGGTCGTCCGCACCGGCGGTGGCGATGGTCTCGGCGATGGCGCGGGCCCGGTCCACCTCCACCTGCGGAGCCGCGCCTGCGGGGATGCCGGCCACCACGTCGTCGAGGATGCGCTGGGGATCCTCGGTGCGGGGATTGTCGGAGGTCACCACCACCCGATCGGCCAGCCGGGCCGCGATCGCGCCCATCTGCGGCCGCTTGCTGCGGTCGCGGTCGCCACCGCAGCCGAACACGCAGATCAGCAGGCCCCGGGTGAAGGGCCGGGCCGCCCGCAGGGCGTTCTCGAGGCCATCGGGGGTGTGGGCGTAGTCCACCAGCACCGCCGGCAGCGGGGAATCGCCGGAGAGCTCCACCCGCTCCATCCGGCCCGGCACCCCCCGGAAGCTGGGCAGGGCCTCCAGCAGACGCTGTACCGGGATGTCCTGCTGCACCAGCACCCCCACCGCCTGGAGCAGGTTCATCAGGTTGAAGCGCCCCACCAGGGTGGAGTGGAAGGCGCCGCTGCCGGCGGGGGTGACCAGGGTGCCGCGCACGCCCGCGGCGCCCATCTCCAGATCGGTGATCGTGAGATCGGCGGCGGGATCCTCCAGAGAGCAGCGCCAGCAGAGGGTTCCGGGCTGGGCATCGAGATGGTCCGCCAGGCGCCGCCCCCAGGGATCGTCCACGTTCACCACCGCGCCGCCGGCCAGGAGCGGCGCCTCGAACAGGCGGCACTTGGCGGCGAAGTAGGCCTCCATCGAGGGGTGGTAGTCGAGGTGGTCCTGGGTGAGGTTGGTGAACACCGCCCCGGCGAAGCGGCAGCCGCTCACCCGCTCCTGCTCGAGGGCATGGGAACTCACCTCCATGGCACCGATGTGGGCGCCGGCATCCACCGCCTGGGCCAGCTGGGCCTGGAGCATATCGGCAAAGGAGGTGGTGTGCTGGGCGGACACGCTGTGGCCCGGCCAGCGGTTCACCAGGGTGCCGAACAGGGCGGCCTGGCGGCCCGAAGCCGCCACGAGGTGCTCGATCAGGTGGGTGGTGGTGGTCTTGCCGTTGGTGCCGGTGACCCCGAGCAGGGCCAGCCGTTCACTGGGGTGCTGCCAGAACTCGGCCGCCAGCAGCCCCGCCCAGCGGGCCACCGGATCGGGCACCACCACCACCGCCTCCCCGGGGGCCGGGGGGCGCTGGGCGGCCGCCGCGGCGCCGATCACCGCCGCCACGGCCCCCTGGGCAAGGGCCTCGGGCCAGTAGCTCCCCCCATCCACGCTGGTGCCCGGCAGCCCAACGAACAGGGTGCCCCTGCCGACCCGGCGGGAATCGCAGCTGAGGCTGAGCACCTCCCCGTCGGCCAGGCCCTCCGGCACCGGAAGACCGACGCGGCGCAGCAGGGGGTGGAGCAGCGGGTTCATGGCGGCACCGGAGCCGGAGGCAGGGCCTTTCTAGGCCTGCTGGCCGGGAAAACCGTTCCCCTGCAACCAGTTGCGCAGCTGCGGCCCGGCCAGCCGGGGAGAGACCCGCGGCAGCTCCCGCAGCTCCCCCTGGCACTCGAGGGCCAGCACCGGCACCTCCAGGTCGTAGCGGGCCCGCAGCGCGGGGTCGGCGTCGATGTCGACGCGGCGCAGGGGAGGGGGCGGCTCAAGGGCCCGCAGGCGCTCCTCGAGGCCCTCGCAGAGGCAGCAGCCGCGGCGGGTGTAGAGGATCAGCTCAGCCATGGCAGCGGGGATCAGTCGCGGGGATTCAGTCGGGAACGGGGTCGCAGCCGCAGGGGGTGAAGGGGTGGCAGCGCAGGAGGCGCCGCAGGGTGAGCCAGCCCCCCCGCCAGGGCCCATGGCGGCGGATCGCCTCCAGACCGTAGGCACTGCAGCTGGGGATGAAGCGGCAGCGCGGGCCGAGCAGCGGGGAGATCCAGGCGCGGTAGAACCCGATCAGGGCCAGCAGCAGGGCGGCCAGAGCGCGCTCCACGGGAGGCCGATCCCCTGAAGGCGGCTGGGGCGCCGATGGCTCCAGCGGGACCGGCAGCGGATCACTGAGGCACTCCGGCGGGGGACGCCGGGGTCCAACGGATAGGATCGGCCGTTGGCGCAGCACAGGCACGGGCGGCAGGTCTTCCCAGCATGCCCCGAGCCTGCGGCGCCGGCGGGTCCCCGCCGGCCCGGCGTCCCCATCCCCTGAACCGATTACTCCATGTCTCGCTACCGCGGCCCTCGCCTGAGGATCACGCGGCGCTTGGGAGACCTTCCCGGTCTCACCCGTAAGGCCGCCAAGCGGTCTTATCCCCCCGGTCAGCACGGCCAAGCCCGTCGCAAGCGCTCCGAATACGCCATCCGTCTGGAA
>JBJTWS010000198.1:0-4618 GCA_046081905.1 Synechococcus sp.
CCATACCGCTACACAAGGTCTGCTTAGCTGCGTGCTCCAGTAGTCCGCTGTTAAGCACATGTTGTGGATCATGTTGCTTCTCACTTCCTTATTGTCGATTGGCTCCTGGCTTGTGCGGATGTCCCAACCCCTCAGCAGCTCCCTGGCTCTGCCCGTGATAGTGAACGGTCCGCTGGCCAGCACGAAAAGTCACGATCGCGCCAAGCTGGATACCCATCTATAAGTATAAATACTTATCCGCAGTTCCTATATATCTATTGAATTCCACTGATGGCGCTGACAGGCGGATGGATGGTGGTCCGGGAATTGAGAATAGGCAATGATTTAGGAATAATAATTATGTACCGTCATGGTGACTATCATGAGCAGCAGTCCAAATCAGCTCACAATTTCACTGGATCACTCAATAGCAGATTCCATATTGCGCCGTCGGGTTGAGGGCTTGGCCGCTCAATACGAGACCACCATCAGCTCAATTGGTCGCGCAGCGCTTGGACTCGCAGTTGATTCGCCCCACCTGATTGAGTCGCGGGTGGAACGAAGGTGGGCAGGCAGGTGCTATCGAAAAACTGGAAGCTCCCAGCCGGATTAAATCTTCAGGCTTTCTTTGGCTTGCATGGCTCCTTTCGCTGTGAGCACCTAGATGCCCCCGTTAAATTGTGGCTGCGTTGTAACGAGGGCGCCGTACGGGCGGGCGCCCATAACTTATTGGTGGGCCCCGGCTCTGTGCGCAACTGGGGAAACAACAGCCTGGAAAATATTGCTATCGTGGCTTATTGGACAATCTTGGCCGCCTATCGGCTGCTCTTAGAGGCGCTTGAATTTCAAGCAAGTGACCAGCTTATCGTTGCCATCCTGCAACGTTCACCGACAACACTCCAGGCAGCAACTGATGTTTCAGCACGGGGGGCAGCATGATGTCCTCCTCACATCAGCAGTGGACCTTCAGCGGCAAGCGCAACCCATGTCCAATCTGCGGGCGGGTAAAAGACGGCGATTGTCGGATCAGTACTGACGGGCTCGAGGTTATTTGCCACCACCCCAAGGACCTTAAACCGGGCGAGGTAGTGAACGGCTGGGCCTTCACCGGCAACACTAGCGACGGACGAGGTGGACACTTCACCGTGGATAAGCCAGCCGATCACCGGCTCAGGGCGTCCCGCAAGGTGGTCCCGCTTCGGGTAGCACCCGCTCCTGTCCTCTCCTTCAACGCAGGAGGAGCGGTTGATCTGGCCCGCATCCCTGAAGCAAGGCCCCCCCAGGGCAGCCCATGGTTCTATGGCCCCCACCAGCGGATCGAGCGGGTGGATCAGGCGAGCGGGAAGATCTTCATCCCGCAGCACTACACAGACGGCGGGTGGGTCAAAGGTGCTGGCTCTGAACCGTGGCCCGTCTTCGGTATTTCATCTCCCGGATGGGTGCTGGAGCTGGAGGGTGAGAAGTGCTGTGAGATCGCGCTGGCCGCTGGCGTGTCAGCAATCAGCCAACCGGGTCATGCCCACAAGGTTGAGCAGATGGCCGAGCGCTACCGGGGCCTGCAGGTCGATGGCGTTGCTGGTGTCGTCTATCTGGCCGACAACGACGACGAAGGCCAGCGTCGGGCCTTACAGGCGCAGCAGGCTGCAGCAGAAGCGGGTCTGCCGTTGGTGGTTTTACCCGCCGTTGACGTGTGGCCGGACTTGCCGAAAGGCGGCTCGATTGACGACGCACCGGGCACCCCAGCCGAACGGGTGGCGGCCCTGATGCAAGCCATCCCCCAGAAGCAACGGCAGTTACGGAAAGTCGAGCCAGAGGATCAGAAGCGTCGCCGGTTAGCCCCTGATGAGGTGCTTTCGCTGCTGCCAGAGCATCTCGGCGGGATGCCACGGCTGAACATTCGGACGCGGGCCATCCAAGTCGGCGGGCGAACCATCACCGGCAACGAAGCGGGCCGCCTGTATCTGACGCTCAGCGATCCGAGCATGATTTGGCCAAAGGAAGTAAGCGCCGATGCGCTGCAGGAGCTGGCCGAACAGCAGGCCTTTGATCCGGTGGCCGACTACCTGAACAGCATCAGCGGCGGTGAGCTGTTGCCGATGGCCGACTGGGGCCAGCTCGATCAGCTCCTGTTCAACATCAGCGACCCACACGCTGCCGCCTTTCTGCAGAAGTATCTAATCGGTGCAGTGGCCCGGGCGCTGGACCCCGGCTGCGCCATGCGCCAACTGCCCGTGCTGATCGGCCCCCAGGGCATCGGCAAGTCCCGGGCAGGTCGGGAGTTGTTCGGCCCTGAGTTCTTCAGCGATCAGCTCACCAGTCGGCTCGACGTTGACGACGTCACCCGCCTGCATCGGCACTGGTGCTGTGAGCTGGGAGAGCTGGACGGCATCACCCGCAGGACCGATCAAGAAAGTCTGAAGGCCTTTATCAGCCGGCAGGTGGACGTTGAGCGGCGGAAGTACGCCCGCACCGAGGAAGACATGCCGCGCCGGTCAGTCTTCTGGGGCAGCTCCAACGCAGCACCTCTGCGGGACTCCACTGGTAGCAGTCGGTTCGTTTGCATCGCCCTCCCCAATGCAGCGCTGCCTGTTGAACGGGTCAAGGAACACCGTGACGTGATCTGGGCCCGGGCGGTGGAGCAATACATGGCCGGTGTTGCATGGCACTCCGACCTGGCTGAGCTGAGGGCGCTGGCCGAGAGCAATGCCGATTTCGAGCAGAGTGACCCATGGATGGAAACGATCCGGGCCTACGTCGAACTGCGGCAGTTCAACGGTGTCTTGCCGGTGAAGGTTCCCGATGTGTTGGAGCGACTGGAGATACCGCTGGCGGCCCAGAACAACCAGAACACGGCACGCGCTCGATCCGTTCTGCAGCAGTTGGGGTGGAGCTACTGCCGCCGCCGGATGCCGGACGGGCAGCAACGACGGGGGTTCTGGCCACCAGAGCAGTGACGACATTCCGGGCCAAATGGCCCGGTTTTTTGTGCTATGGCCTTCTGAGCCACCCCCGTGCCAGGCCTGAGCCACCCCCGTGCCACCCTCAGAT
Source organism: Synechococcus sp. (assembly GCA_046081905.1). Lineage (GTDB taxonomy): Bacteria > Cyanobacteriota > Cyanobacteriia > PCC-6307 > Cyanobiaceae > CBW1002. The sequence goes on from JBJTWS010000198.1 coordinate 3,028, forward strand.
CACAAACGGGCCAATGGAAGTGCCGTTTTGTGCCACCCGCCCCGCCCTTTTTTCATAGACCCTTTTCACCTCCCCTGATAGGCCTCTCCACCCTGTCCTGTCCTCTTTATTTCCCCTTTTCTAAAAGTGGGTGGAACGGGTGGCACAGAGGAGCAAACCTACTGCGGTGACTGGGAAGTGCGGATGGCACAACGGATGGCACAAGGCTGGCACGGATGGCACAGCCCATCGCCCGGGACCTGTTCCGTGACGATTCGGTAGCCACCTAGGTGACCAGCAGAGTTCAGCGCTAGGGGCAGTTGCGTCATCTTTCGGCCCGCACAGTACGCCTGAGTTGAAGTGCAGTTCGACACTGCCCCGGTGGAATTTGCGGGCATGATGCGCTCATGACTATCCGCGCCGCGCTTTTTCTCCTGTTGTTTGTCCCCCTCGCAGCCGCTGCGGAGCCCATGCCGCCCGTTGCCTGCGCCACACACGAGGCCGACTTTCCCGCGCTGAATGGCATGCCCCAGGCGAAGGTCGAGGCCGCGCTGCGAGCCATGGCGGGCATCCGTGTGCTCCGTGCTGGCGGCCCCAATGCGCCCATGACCACGGACTACCGAGAGGACCGGGCGACGCTGACCGTTGTGGATGGCCGCGTTATGCGCATCGTCTGCGGCTGATCAGCCTCGGCAATAGTCCCCCGGATCACTGCCTCCTGGCAGGTAAGTCAACCCCACGCTGCCCCAGAAGGTCATCACTACTCGCTCAGATGCTGCATAAACTTCAGCCTTCTCTAAGAACAGTACCAGGTATTCACCGGAGCCATTTTTTATCAGTAAGCAATGACAAGGTTTCGTTCTTTCTTTTTTGATCTACGTGTCGTATCTGCGTCTGGCCGGTTTGGTCGCTCCAATCGGGCCCACGCTTGCCCCAGTGAGGTGCTTGGTTTAGGCTGTTACTGGAATCTTGCAGCCCGCATGGTTCCAGTTAGTCTTTACAGGTAATTCTTTCTTTCTCCTGCTTACGACTGCAATCTCAAATCCTGTCGCCCCGACTGACTTGTCAGGGATGGGCCTCAGTGAGTGGCGCAGCCTCTGCGGCAAACGGCTGTGTCGGCTGGTGGAACTGATCTGTTGGAGACACAGCAGATCCGATGACAGAGCGATCGCGGCCACCGGGGCTGATCCAGCGCTACCGGGAGGAGCTCCAGGCCCGCCACTACGCCCGCCGCACGGTGGCCACGTATGAGCAATGGCTGCGGCGCTTCCTGCCCTTTTATGGCTTGCGGTACCCGCGCTCGATGGGGGAAGCCGAGATCAAGACGTTCCTGAGCCATTTGGCGACAAAGGAAAATGTCAGCTCCTCGACGCAGAACCAGGCGCTGGCGGCCTTGCTGTTTCTCTATCGCACGGTGCTGGGTGGTGATGTGGGTTCCCTGGAGGGCGTGATCCGGGCCCGCAGACGGCCGCGCCTTCCCGTGGTGCTCACGGTGGCTGAGGTCAGGGCCGTGCTTGGCCATCTGGGTGGAGCCGAGGCCCTCGTGGCCCAGCTGCTTTATGGCAGTGGCCTGCGACTGATGGAGGCGCTGCGGCTGCGGATCAAGGATGTG
>JBJTWS010000199.1:0-13665 GCA_046081905.1 Synechococcus sp.
AGGTTCACCGCGATCGCCTCGCCCTGCCCCTGCTCCTCGGCCAGCACCCCGGCATAGGCACCAGGGGTGTCGATGAAACTCAGGATCGGCAGGCGGAAGCGATCGGCGTCTCCATCAGCCGCATCGCCTTGCGGTAGCCGCCCGGGGAGGCCATGCCGAAGTTGCGGGCCACATTTTCCTTGGTGTCGCGGCCCTTCTGGTGCCCCAGCAGCAGCACGGGGCGATCGCCGAGGCGCGCCACACCCCCCACCAGGGCCCGGTCGTCGGAGCCGCGGCGATCGCCATGGAGCTCCACCCAGTCTTCGGTGATCAGCTGGATGTAGTCGAGCGTGCTGGGGCGCTGCGGATGGCGCGCCACCTGGATCTTCTGCGCCGGCGAGAGGGCCTGGAAGATCTCCACCCGGCGCCGGTTGGCGAGGGTTTCGAGCTGCAGCAATTGCTGGCTCACGTCCACCTCGGAATCGCGCGCCAGCTGGCGGATCTGCTCGATCTGCTCCTCCAGCTCCACCAGGGGCTTCTCGAAGTCCAGCAGGGCGCGACGGGCCATGGCGGCGAGGTCAGGGGGCAGGGGGAGGGATCGGCGGCCGGTGGTGGAGACCGGAATCAGGCGGTGGCGAGGGCGGGGCTGGCGGCATCCCCGGAGGCAGACTCGCCGGCCCCGGCCGGGTCATCGAGGGAGAGGGCGCGGAAGCCGTGGCGCAGGGAGGCCTCGCCGATCTGGTCCATGGTGGCCAGGGTGATGTTGTTGCGCCCCCAGCTGAAATTGGTGTGCAGCCCCTCGAAATCGAGCAGCATCGCCTCGGCGAAGCAGGCGAACATCTGCCGCTGGGGGCGGGCCATCTCCGCCACCTCCATCATCTGCCAGCCGATGTCCTGCCAGAACTCCACGATGCCGCCCTTGAGCACGTGCACCCCCTCGGCAGCGGCCTTGGCATCGAGGTTCTTGGGATAGCCGCCATCGATCATCAGACAGGGCTTCTTCAAGCTGCTGGTATCGATCTGCAGGCTCTGGGGCAGGCTCGCGACCCACACCACCACATCTGCCTCGGGGAGGGCCTCCTCCAGCGAGAGGATGCGGCCCTCGCCGAGGCTCTGCTGGAGTTCCACCAGGGGCTGGGGCCGGCGGGCCACCAGCAGCAGTTCCGCCACGCCGCGGCGCTGCAGCCAGCGGCAGACCGCGCTGCCGATGTCACCGCTGGCCCCCACCACCGCCACCCGGGCCGTGGCGAGGTCGATGCCGAGCTGTGGAGCATTGGCTTCCACCTGCTGGCAAATCACCCAGGCGGTGTGGGTGTTGCCGGTGGTGAAGCGGCTCCAGTCGAGTTCCACGGCGCTGACGCGCTCCTCCCGCAGGAGGTTCATGTCCTCGAAGATGATCGAGGTGAAGCCCCCCAGGGCGGTGATGTCGATGCCGCTCTTCTGGGCCAGCTCCATGGCCTTCAGCACCTTGCGCTTGGCCGTCTTGAAGCGGCGCAGCATCTCCGGCACGAAGACCGAATCGATGTAGGCACCCTGGATCACCGTGCCGGTGCGGCTGGTCACCTGCACCCGCTCCACCAGCTGGGGCGGGGCGGCGCACCACATGTCGAGATCCCCGTCGGCGTAGTCGTCGTAGCCGAGGGAGCGGGCCTTGAGACGGGCCTCCTCGAAGCTGGTGGAGTGACCGATCAGGCCGAACATGCCGAGGGGAAGAGGATGTGGCGGACGCTACATCCTCCCACGGGCCTTCAGACGCTCAGCCCACCAGGGCCGCAGCGGCCATGCGGGCGATCTCCCGGCCGGTGAAGCCGATGTCCAGCAGGGCCTCCTGGTAGGAGCTGAGGAAGTCGGCCATCAGGTCCTCCTTGTCCATGTGGAGCACGGCGGCGGCGTCGGCCACCTGCTCGAGCATCTTGCGCACGAGGGGGAGATTTTCGCGGTTGGCCTGCTCCAACTCCTCCCGCACGGTTTCGAGGTTGGCCTTGAGCCATTCCTGGCCGTAATTGAGGTGGGTGTATTCGTCCTTCACCACCCCTTCGGTGATCTTGCGGGCGAAGGGATCGGCGACTGGGATATAAATGTGGTACGCCGAGATCGCAAACGCCTCGATCAGGATCGCCTGGATCAGCAGGCAGGTGGTGACTTTCCCTTCCGCCAGGGCCTTCTGGAAGTTGCCGTGCAGGGGGGCGAAGAACTCCTTGGCGAAGGGCATGTCGGCGGTGACGCCGAGATTGTTGGCACAGGCGGTGAAGCCCTTCATGTGCTTCAGCTCCATGCGGGCCAGGCGGCTGAGCTCCTCGGCCTGCTCGGGGATCAGGGTGCCGATGGCGATGTAGTTGTCGTGGGCCTCCTGCTCGCCCTCGATCACGATGGCGTTGATGCGGCTGTAGGCGTCCTTGTAGAGGTCGCTGCTGAAGTCGGGCAGGCCGCCCTCGATCCCGCCATCCACGGCTGCACCGGCCGCGGCACCGGTGGCAACGGCACTGGTCTCGAGCGCACTGGGGACTGGGGACATGGCGACCGCACTTCCTGGAGATCTTTGGCGGACTGTAGTCACCTCATCCGCTTCCGGGTGGCCAATCGCTGGCCAGCAGGGCCTCGAAGCGTTGCTGCCATCCCTCCACCAGCTTGCCGAACAGGGCTTCGCCCAGGGCCGCCGAGGCGCCCTGGGGATCGCCGATCACCCCGGAGCGGCTCAGGTCACGGGTGAGCCAGGCGGAGGGAACCGCCCCCTCCAGGCTCCAGCCCGGGGGCGGCGGTGCCGCCAGGCGACCATCCGCCGGCGGCAGGGGGCCCACGAGGGCGGGCTCCAGGTGCTGCATCAGGCTGGTTTCCGCCAGGGCGGCATGGAGCCCCTCCGAGTACTCGGGCTCGGGGATGAGGCCGGCCAACCCCTCGGGCCCGCTCCAGAGGAAACAGGGCAGCACCGCCAGGGAGGGGTGGGCCGCCCGCAGCTGGCGGGCCGCCACCTGCAGCAGGGCGATCTGGCCGCCGTGGCCGTTGAACAGCACCAGACGCCGGAAGCCCGCCGCGGCCAGGTCACGGCCCACCGCCATCACCAGGGCGATCAGGGTCTCGGCCTCCAGGCTCAGGGTGCCGGGAAAGCCGCCGTGCTCGGGCGAGAAGCCCACCCACTGCAGCGGCAGCCGCCAGAGGGCCTCGCTGCCCCCAGGCCGTGCCGCCCAGCGCTGCAGCACCCCATCGAGCACCCGATCGGCGAAGAGGCCATCCGTGCCCAGGGGCAGATGGGGCCCGTGCTGCTCGATCGCACCGAAGGGCCACACCACCGTGCTGCCGGGCCGTGCCGCCGCCTCCCGCAGGGCCGGCCAGCTGAGCCGCTCCAGGCGTCGCTCCATGGGAATCGGGCACGATGCCTACAGTGTGGGGCTCCCGCACGCCCCGTGGACATGGCCGGAACCGGCAGCCCCTCGCCGCGCACGCCCTCCCAGCGCCCCGTGCCCCCGGGTGGATCCAGGCCCCAGGCGGCAGCTCCGGTGCGCAAGCCGCCCCAGGTGCTGATGCTGAAGAAGGAGGAACCAGCGGCCGAGGCGGGCGAGCCCACCGGCGCTGCTCCCGCCGGCACCGCGGAGCCCCGCCGCCCCGAGGCGCCCGCCACCCCCGCCGCCGCATCAGCGGCCGCCCCGGGCGCTCCGGCCCCCGCCGCGCCGCGGGTGTCGCGCAGCGACGACGAGCTCTTCGATCTGGGGGAGCTCGAAGGCATGACCATGGCCGACCTGCTCGGCCCGGAGGCGCGCCGCGGCCGCAGCGGCGGCTCCGGCTCGGCCCGCTCGATCGGCCAGGGCCGTCCCGGCTCCGGCGCCGCCGGCGATCGCACCGCCGCCCCCAGCCGCACGGTCGACGACTTCGACTTCGATGAGGAGGCCTTCCTGGCCGCCCTCGACGAGAACGAGCCCGTGGGCACCACCGGTGAAGTGGTGAGCGGCGTGGTGATCGGCATGGAGAGCGATGGCGTGTACGTGGACATCGGCGGCAAGGCGCCGGGCTTCATGCCCAAGAAGGAGTGCGGCCTCGGGGTGATCACGAACCTCAAGGAGCGCTTCCCCAAGGGCCTGCAGGTGGAGGTGCTGGTCACCCGCGAGCAGAACGCCGACGGGATGGTGACCGTGAGCGCCCGGGCCCTGGCCCTGCGCCAGAGCTGGGAGAAGGTGCGTCAGCTGGAGAAGGACAACAAGGTGGTGCAGGTGAAGGTGAATGGCTTCAACCGCGGCGGCGTCACCTGCGACCTCGAGGGGCTGCGGGGCTTCATCCCCCGCTCCCAGCTCCATGAGGGCGAGAACCACGAGGCCCTGGTGGGCAAGACCCTCGGCGTGGCCTTCCTGGAGGTGAACCCCGACACCCGCAAGCTGGTGCTCTCCGAGAAGAAGGCCGCCTCGGCCGCCCGCTTCTCCGAGCTGGAGGTGGGTCAGCTGGTGGAGGGGCAGGTGGTGGCGGTGAAGCCCTACGGCCTGTTCGTGGATCTGGGGGGGGTGAGCGGGCTGCTGCACCACAGCTGCATCACCGGCGGCCAGATGCGCGACCTGCGGGAGGTGTTCGACCACGGCGATCGGGTGAAGGCCCTGATCACCGAGCTCGACCCCGGCCGCGGCCGCATCGCGCTCAACACGGCCCTGCTGGAGGGCCAGCCCGGCGAATGGCTGATCGCCAAGGAAACGCTGCTGGCCGAGGCGGCCGACCGGGCCAACCGGGCCCGCTCCCTGCTGCGCCAGCAGGAGCAGAACGCCGGATGAGCGCCACCCCCCCGACCGAGACGCCCCCGAGCAACACCAGCGGCAGCGCCGGGAATACGGGCAGCCCCCTGCCCGCCTCGGGCGCCGACTGGGAACTCGACTACTACTCGCGCCCGATCCTCGAGCCCGACGGCAAGAAGCGCTGGGAGCTGCTGATCTGCTCCACCCCCGATCCCCAGGGAAGCCAGCCGCCCTTCCGCTGGGTGCGGCGCTGCCCCGCCACCATTGTGAATTCGATCTGGCTGCGCACGGCGCTGCAGGAGGCCCTGCAGGAGGCCGAGGCCCAGGGTCTCGCGCCGCCGCGGCGGGTGCGCTGCTGGCGCGCCTCGATGCGCTCGATGGTGCAGCGGGCCCTCGAGGGCCTGGGCCTGGAGCTGGTGCCGAGCCGCCGCTGCTACGCCCTGGTGGAGTGGCTGCAGGAGCGCCAGGACAGCGTGTACCCCGGCGAGGAGGGTTACCTGGCGGGCCCCCTGGCGCCGCCGCCCCTGCCGATCCAGCCGGTGGCCGTGCCCCTGCCCGAAGCCGCCCGGGGCGAGAGCTGGAGCTGGGCCACGCTTCCGGCCGGAGCCCTGGCGGAGGCCTCCGGCTGGGACACCGATTTCGCCGGCCTGGTGCCCCTGCCCACCGGCCTCGACCCGGAGGCACCGGTGCCGGGTCTGCGCCTGTTCAGCCGCCACCGCTCCCTCGCCCTGGCCGCCTGGCTGGCGGGGCTGGAGCCGGTGCGGCTGGAGATCAGCGGCGACCAGCTGGTGCTGGAGGCCGGTCTGGAGGATCGCTGGCTGCTGGGCCGGCTGCCCCAGGAGGAGGCCCAGGCCGCCGCGGCCGCCTTCGCCGCCGCCCGCGAGCGGGCCTGCGCTCTCCAGTTCCTCGCCGTGCAGAGCAGCGAAGCGGAGGCCCGCTTCCAGGGCTTCTGGATGCTGCGGGCCCTGCCGGATCCCTGAGCGCCGCCCCCGCGATCCCGCCATGGCCGAGGCCGTTTCCGCCCCGTTCGATACCCGACGCCCAGTTCAACGACCTGGAGGGCTGGACCTGGGTGGGCTGCTATGGCGGCTACTACCTCCAGTGCGATCGGCTGGAGGGCTTCGAGCACGGCTTCTTCACCCGCCAGTGGGCCGGGCGCGGCCCCGAGGTGCTGGCGGGCTACCTCAGCGCCGGCGTGAGCGTGCACCGGCCCCAGCAGGTCCATGGCGCCCGGGTGGTGGCGGCCGGCGAAGCGGTGGCGGAGCCCTGGCCCGAGGCCGATGGGCTGGTGAGCAGCGGCGGCGGCCAGAGCCTCTGGGTCTGCGGCGCCGACTGCACCCCGGTGCTGCTGGCGGATCCCCGCAGCGGCCGCACCGCCGCCTGCCACGCCGGCTGGCGCGGGGTGGCCGGTGGCATTGTTCCCGCGGCGATCGCGGCCCTCGAGGCAGCCGGCAGCCGCCGCCAGGACCTGCAGGTGGCCCTGGGGCCGGCCATCAGCGGCGCCCGCTACCAGGTGGAGGACGCCGTGGTGGAGGCCATCGCGGCGGGCCTGGGGACTACCTCCGAGGAGCTCCGGCGCTCCGGCGCCCTGCAGGAGGATCCCGAACCCGGGCGCCACCGCCTCGACATCCGCGCCGCCACGGTGGTGCAGCTGCGCCGGGCCGGCCTCGATCCCGCGCAGATCGCCGAGTGCCCGCTCTGCACCGCCGCCGAGCCGGAGCTGTTCCACTCCTGGCGCCGCGATCAGGTGAAGGCGGTGCAGTGGAGCGGGATCGTGGCTCAGGCCTGATCCCAGAGCTCCAGCTGCACGGCATCTCCGGGAGCGGCCCTGCGGCGACGGGAACCGCTGGCCGTGCGGGCCGGAGCACGGGAAGCGCCCCGGCTGGAGGGGACGAACCAGGTGGCCAGGGCGGCCCGCTGGCCCGCGTCGAGGGCCTCCAGCGGCAGCGGAGGCGGCACCATGGGCCCCGCCGCCTCGGCCCAGCCCACCACCGCAGCGGGGAAGCGCTCCGCTCCAAAGGGGATCGGCCGCTCCGGCAGGGGGGCGATCCGCTCGATCCAGTCGGCGCTGCTGCCAGAGGTCGGCAGGGCAGGAAGACTCCGGCGCCTCTGCTCCAGCTGCTCCAGACGCCGCTGCCGGGCCTCGGCGTAGTTCAGGATCGGCGGCGGATAGTGACGCTGCGGGGGCGGGGCCCCGAGCTGGTCGTTGGTGAGGTGGGCCAGTTCCGGCACCCAGCGCCGCACGAACAGCCCCTGGGGGTCGCAGCGGTCCACGGCCACCTGGCCGGGGTGGTACATCCGGCTCCAGCCCGCGGCCCCCGCTGGCAGCACCCCCGCCTGCATCGCCCACTGGTAGTGATCGATCGGGCAGTCGCCATCGAGGAGGTGGCGCATGAAGTGGAGGGCGCCGTAGCGCCAGTCAATGCCGCAGAGGTGGGTGAGAAAGCTGGCACTGATCGCCCGGCTGCGGAAGTTGAGCTCCTGCCAGCCCCCCTCGGCCAGCAGGGCCCGGGCGGTGGCATCGATGAAGGGGAAGCCGGTGTGCCCCTCCTGCCAGGCCCGATAGAGCTCCTCCTGGGCGGGGGTGAGACCCTCCTCCTCCAGCGGCGGATCGAACTCGCGCCAGAGGGAGCGCAGCTCCAGCTGGGGGAGGTAGCGGAACCGCTGGGCCATGCCGGCCCCCCAGCGCAGGCGGCTCACCAGTTGCTGCCAGCTGCGGCGCAGGGGCGGCTCCGCCGCCATCGGCGCCACCGCGGCCAGGCACTGCCGCGGCGTGACCACCCCGAACTTGAGGTAGGGACTCAGGCCGGTGGTGACCCGGGCGGCAGGCTGGCTCAACTGCCAGTGGTAGGTGCGGGCGGCCGGCCCCTGCTGGAAGCGGCTCAGCCGCTCCAGGGCGGCGGCGGTACCGGCCGGCGGCAGGGGCTTGCCATCGGAGCGCAGCCCCAGCGCCTCCAGATCCGGCACCGGCTGATCCGCGAGGGCGGGCATCCGGGGATCGGGCGGCGGCACCGGCACCCACGCCGGCGGCGGCAGGGGCGTCTCCGCCGCGCTGCGATGCCAGAAGCGGCGGTAGTCGGGATAGGGGAGGAGGTCGCCGGTGCCGCCGGGCGGTTCGATCCAGTGCAGCGGGATCCCCGCAGCGGCGCAGTGGCGCTCGAGGCGGCCATCCCGGACACGGCCCACGATCCGCTCGGCATCCACATGCACGAACAGCCGCCCCACCCGGCACTGACGCACCAGCGCCGCGATCACCGCCAGCGGATCGCCGCAGCGCACCAGCAGCCGGCCGCCGCGGCGGCGCAGGTCGCCATCGAGGGCCCGCAGGCTCTCCAGCAGGAACGCCACCCGGCCCACCCCGGTTTCCGGGTGTTGCAGCAGGGCCGGATCCAGCACGAACAGGGGCAGCACCGGGCCGTGCCGGCAGGCCAGGGTGAGGGCCGGGTGATCGTGGAGCCGCAGGTCGCGGCGGAACCAGACGAGGCTGAGGCTCACACCGCCGCCGGACAGCGGGCCAGGGCCACCGCCTCGGCCACCTTGATGCCGTCGATGGCGGCGGAGAGGATGCCGCCGGCATAGCCGGCGCCCTCGCCGGCGGGATAGAGGCCCGGGGTGTTGAGGCTCTGGAAGGTCTCGCCATCGCGGGGGATCCGCAGGGGCGAGGAGGTGCGGGTCTCCACGCCGGTGAGCAGGGCGGCGGGCAGGGCATAGCCGGGGATGCGCCGCTCGAAGGCCGGCAGGGCCTCGCGGATGGCCTCCAGCACCACCGGCGGCAGACACCCCTCCAGGGAGGTGAAGTGCACCCCCGGCTGGTAGGAGGCGGCCACCTCCACGCCCGGCATCCCGTCAGGCCTGGGGGGGCAGGGGCTGCTGGGGCGGCCGGCGAGGAAATCCCCCAGCCACTGGACCGGAGCGCGGTAGTCGCCGCCGCCGGCGGCGAAGGCCTGGCCCTCCCAGTGGCGCTGGAAGGCCACCCCGGCGAGGGGATCGCCGGGTTCGGAGCCCCAGGGGGCCAGGTCTTCGGGATCCACCGGCACCACCAGGCCGCTGTTGGCGTTGCGCTCGTTGCGGGAATGCTGGCTCATGCCGTTGGTCACCACGCAGCCCTCCTCCGAGGTGGCCCCCACCACCAGGCCGCCGGGGCACATGCAGAAGCTGTAGACGCTGCGCCCCCGGGTGCGCTCGCCCGTGCAGTGGTGCACGAGCTTGTACTCGGCCGGGCCGAGGCGGGGATGGCCGGCGGCCTCACCCCAGCGGGCCCGATCGATCAGGGGCTGGGGATGCTCGATCCGCAGACCCACGGCGAAGGGCTTGGGCTGCAGGGCCACCCCCTGGGCCCGCAGCTGGGCGAAGGTGTCACGTGCGCTGTGGCCCACGGCCAGCACCACCTGCTCGGCGGCGATCTCCTCCCCACCGGCGAGCCGCACCCCCCGCAGCTGCCGCTCCTGGCCCTCCAGCAGCAGCGCCTCCAGCCGCGCGCCGAAGCGCACCTCCCCGCCGAGGGCCTCGATCCGGGCCCGCAGCCCCCGCACCACGGTGGCGAGCTTGAAGGTGCCGATGTGGGGATGGTGGAGCGTGAGGATCTCGGGGTTGGCGCCGGCCGCCACCAGCTCTTCGAGAACCTTGCGCACGTAGGCCTTGGGCTCGCTCACCTGGCTGTAGAGCTTGCCGTCGGAGAAGGTGCCGGCACCGCCTTCGCCGAACTGGGCATTGGATTCGGGATTGAAGCCGCGCTCGCCCCGCCAGAAGCCGAAGGTGTCGGCGGTGCGCTGCTTCACCGGCTGGCCCCGCTCCAGCAGCAGGGGCCGCAGCCCCATCTGGGCCAGCAGCAGGGCGGCGAAGTAGCCGCAGGGGCCGGCCCCCACCACCACCGGACGGGGGCCGGGCGGGACGCCAGCGCCGGGTTCCAGCACGGTGCGGTAGGTGGTGTCCGGCGCGGGCCTGAGGTGGGGGTCGGCCTGGTGCCGGCGCAGCAGCCGCTCCTCCAGGGCCGGCTCCAGATCCAGATCCAGGCTGTAGACCAGAAAAATGCCGCCCCGGCGGCGGGCATCGACGCTGCGCTTCACCAGGTGGTGGCCCCGCAGGGCGGAGGCCGGCAGGCGCAGCCGCCGCAGGATGGCGGCCACCATGCCGCCTCGTCGTGGTCGAGGGGGAGCTTCAGCTCACTCAGGCGCAGCACCGCTCTCTCCCCATCCCGGCCGTTGCGTTCATTTCAGCAGCCACGCGGGCCCCCGCAATGGCGCAAGGCCTGCCAGGCTGGAGCTTGCAGCGACTGCCGAGCGATGTCGATCACCCACTGCCCCCTGTGCGTGGGCCTCGCCGTGCTCAGCGCCGTGCGCTTCCTGGCCCATGGCGTGATGCTCTGGGAACTGCTCCGGAGCGAGGCCGGCGGCGGCTCCCGGCTGCGCTGGCGCACCGCCTAGGGTCGCGGCCACGCTCTTCCCCCCACGGCCATGACCCCGCCCGATCGCGGTCTGCAGGCCACCTACTACGGCGCCAACGGCTGGCTGCTCGAGTTCGAGCAGCCCCCAGCGGCCCCCCTGAGGGTGCTGGTGGATCCCTGGCTCACCGGTGCCCTCACCTTCCCGCCGGGCGACTGGTTCTTCCGCGGCACCCTGCCCCATCCCTGGCCGGCGCCGGAGCGGCTCGACCTGCTGCTGCTGAGCCAGGGCCTGCCCGACCACGCCCATCCCCCCAGCCTGGCCCTGCTGCCGCGGGAGCTGCCGGTGGTGGCCTCCCCCACGGCCGCGCGGGTGGTGGAGCGGCTGGGCTTCAGCCGGATCCAGGTGCTGGCGGTGGGCGAGGAGCACCGCCTCGGCGCCCTGCGGATCACCGCCACCGCCGGGGCGCCGGTGCCCCAGGTGGAGAACGGCTATCTGCTCCACCATCCGGCCGGCAATCTCTACCTCAAACCCCATGGCTTCCTGGCGCCGGATCTGACCCCCCCAGCCGCTCGATGCGGTGATCACCCCGGTGGTGGATCTGGGGCTGCCCCTGGCGGGGGCCTTCGTGCGGGGACGGGTCGTGCTGCCGGAGTTGCTGCAGCGCTTCTCCCCCCGCACGGTGCTGGCCAGCACCGCCGGCGGCAACGTGCGCTTCAGCGGCCTGCTCACCCACCTGCTGAACCAGGCCGGCACACCGGCCGAGGCGGCCGCTGCCCTTCCGGAGACCTGCCAGCTGATCGATCCGGAACCGGGCCGCTGCTACGCGATCCCGCGGCAGCTTCAGGCCAGCAGCTGCTGATAGGCGTCGTTGATGCGGCGGAACTCCTCCGCATCGCCGCCCACATCGGGATGGTGCCGCTTCACCAGACGGCGGTGGGCGGCCTTGATCGCCTGGCGGGTGGCACCGGGCTCCAGGCCCAGTTCCCGCAGGGCGGCATCGCGGCGGCTTTCGGCGGCGCCGCCGGCCGGCTCGCGGCTGGCGCTCTCCCGGCGGCCGCTACCCGGGCGGCCACCTCCGGAGGGGGGCCGCTGCCGCGCCTCCAGCCGGGCAACCGCCTCCAGCAGCGCCTCCACCACCAGCAGGGGATCGCCGTTGAGCCGCTCCAAGGCGCTGGTGCCGTAGAGGGCGAAGGCGGCCCGCACCGCCAGCTTGCCCCGGCTCGCGGATCCCCGCAGCACCGCCCGCAGCTCCTGGCCCATGCCGGGGGCATGGCGATCCAGCCGCTCCTCCAGATCGCCCCCCACGCCGCTGGCGCGGCCCTCCAGCTCCACCAGCAGCCCCCGCAATCCCCGGGCCGGCGGCCCGCCTGGGCTGCCACCGGCCCCGAGGCGCAGCTCCCCCCAGCGGGGATGGCGGCCCATGGCCTCCACCCATAGGGCCAGCTGCCGCTCGCTGATGCCGTGGTGGAAGCCGGTGGTGACGCCGCGGCGGCGGGGCCCCGGGGCCTCCCGGCGGGGCGGCCGTGGGCGGGGCCCCTCCCGTTCGGCCAGCTCCCGCCGCAGCAGGGCCACCTCCCGCTGCAGGGCCTGGTTTTCGGCCAGCAGGGCCTCGAGGTTCACGGTGACCCGCGGGCCGGGGCGCTCGCTGCCCCTGGGCGAGGCCGCGGCCCAGGTTCTGGGGTCGAAGCCCATGGCGGCGGCGCACCTGTGGGCGCCCATCATGGCCTGCGGCCGCTCAGCCGCCGGGCGAGCCGGCCTCCAGGGCAGCGATGGCCAGGCGCGTGGCGATCACGGCATCGGGGTTGAGGCTGATCGAATCGATGCCCTCCTCCACCAGGAAGGCGGCGAAGTCGGGGTGGTCGCTGGGGGCCTGGCCGCAGATGCCGATCTTGCGGCCGCAGCGGCGGGCCGTGCGGATCGCCAGGCGGATCATCTCCTTCACCGTGGCGTGGCGCTCATCGAAGAGATCCGCCACCAGGGCGGAATCGCGATCGAGCCCGAGGGTGAGCTGGGTGAGGTCGTTGGAGCCGATCGAGAAGCCATCGAAGCGCTCGGCGAAGGCCTCGGCGCCGATCACGTTGCTGGGCAGCTCGCACATCACGTACACCTCCAGCCCCGCCTGGCCGCGCACCAGGCCGTAGCGGGCCATCTCCGCCAGCACCCGATCCCCCTCCTCCGGCGTGCGGCAGAAGGGCACCATCGGGATCACGTTGGTGAGGCCCATCGCCTCCCGCACCTGCCGCAGGGCCTGGCACTCCAGGCCGAAGGCCTCGCGGAAGGCGGGGGCGTAGTAGCGGGAGGCGCCCCGCCAGCCGATCATCGGGTTCTCCTCCTGGGGCTCGAAGCCGCTGCCCCCCAGCAGGCGGGCGTATTCGTTGCTCTTGAAATCGGAGAAGCGCAGGATCACGGGCCGCGGATAGAAGGCGGCGGCGATGCGGGCCATGCCCTGGGCCAGGCCATCCACGTAGTAATCGGCGGGCTGCTCGTATCCGGCGGTGAGGGCGGCGATCGCCTGCCGCTCGGCGGGGTCCACCACCCGCTCGGGGTGGAGCAGCGCCAGGGGATGCACGCGGATGTGGTTGGCAATGATGAATTCCAGCCGGGCCAGGCCCACCCCGTCGCAGGGGATCGCCGCCAGCTTGAAGGCCTCCTCCGGGTTGCCCACGTTCATCAGGATGCGGGTGCGGGTGGCGGGCAGATCCCCCAGTTCCTGCTCCTCCACCGTGAAGGGCAGGGCGCCGCGATACACCCGGCCCTCGTCACCCTCGCAGCAGCTGGCGGTGATGGTGTCGCCATCGGCGATGCGGAGGGTCGCATCGCCGGTGCCCACGATCGCGGTGATGCCCATCTCGCGGGCGATGATCGCCGCGTGGCAGGTGCGGCCGCCCTGGTTGGTGATCACGCCGCTGGCCCGCTTGAGGATCGGCTCCCAGTCGGGGTCGGTGCGCTCGGTCACGAGCAGGTCCCCCGGCGCGAAGCGCTGGATCTGGGAGGGATCGGCGATGATCCGCGCCCGGCCGCTGCTCACCGAGGCGCCGATCGCCCGGCCGCGGCAGAGCACCGGCGCCTCGCCGCTCTGGAGGTGCCAGCGGCGCAGCACGGTGCCGCTGCGGCGGGATTCCACGGTTTCCGGGCGGGCCTGGAGGATGAACAGCTCCCCGCTCTGGCCGTCCTTGCCCCACTCGATGTCCATTGGGGTGGGCTGCCCCCGGCGGGCCGAGTAGTGGCGCTCGATCGCGCAGGCCCAGCGGGCCAGCTGCAGCACCTCGGCGTCGCTGATCGCCCAGTGCCGCTGCTCGGCCTCGGCCACGGGCACGTTGCAGGTGGCGCCGCTGCCGGGTTCATGGCCGCAGCGCCCCGCCTCGGGCCCGTCGGCGTAGACCATCCGGATCGCCTTGCTGCCGAGCCGGCGGCTGAGGATCGGCTCCTTGCCCTGGGCCAGGGTGGGCTTGAAGAGCAGGTACTCGTCGGGATTCACCGCCCCCTGCACCACGTTCTCGCCGAGGCCATAGGCGGCGGTGAGCAGCACGGCATCGCGGAAGCCGGATTCGGTGTCGAGGCTGAACATCACCCCCGAGGCGGCCAGATCGGAG
>JBJTWS010000200.1:0-9752 GCA_046081905.1 Synechococcus sp.
GCCCACCCCGCTGCCGCTGGCGCCCGCCAGGGCCAGGGCCGCGGCGCCGCGGTAGGCGGTGCTGCCGGCCACCACCAGCAGCCGGCCGCGGCCGTACTTAGCCGCCGCCGGATCGGCAGCCGGCAGGGGCAGGGAGGCCAGATCAGCAGCGCTGGTCGCGCCTCCCACGACCAGCGGCTGCCCCGCCGGCAGGGTTTCCAGCAGCGCCGCCGGCAGCGCCAGATCAATCCGCTCCAGCCGGCCCACGTGGCGCAGGGCCCCGTCCTGCAGCAGCCCCTGCTTGAGCAGGCCCAGGCAGTAGGTGGTGCGGGCGGTGGCGGCGGCGGCACCCAGGGAGCGGCCGGTGTCGCTGCAGAGGCCGGTGGGCACATCGATCGCCAGCAGCCGATCGGGCACCTGCTGCTGCCGCCGCTCCAGCAGCGCCTCCAGGGCCGTCTCCAGGCGGCGGCTCTGCCCCACCCCGAAGAGGGCATCGATCCAGAGGGCGCCATCGGCCGGATCGGGCTCGCCCTCGAGGGCCGGAAGTCCCAGCCAGGCAGCATGGCGGCGGTGGGCCTCGGTGAGGGGCTTGAGCCGGCTCCAGGGGCACCAGAGCCGCACCGGCCAGCCGGCCAGATGCAGCTCCCGCGCCACCACCAGCCCGTCGCCGCCGTTGTGGCCCGGCCCCACCAGCACCAGCACCGGCTGCCGCGGCTCCGATGCCCGCAGCCGCCGGGCCACCGCCAGGGCGGCCTTCTCCATCAGCGCCTCCACCGGCAGGCCGCTGGCAAAGAGAGCCTGCTCCAGGGCCGCCATCTGCTCGGCGCTCACGAGCAGGTGGTCGGCGTCCCGCGGCGGCCAGCAGGCGAGGGGGGAGGCGGGCAGCAAGGCGGCAGGGGCGGCACGCTTTCATGATGGAAAGCTCCGGCTCTCCAGGCCGCCCCTCCGCCCGATCCACCGCTTGAGCGCCCCCGCCCCGCCCTCCGCCCGTTCGCCGGGAACGGCCGCCGGCGCCGCCACCCCGGCCGGCGCCGCCGCCCTGGAGCGCCTGCGGGCCTGGCCAGGGGAGCACCGGGTGGCGGTGGGGCTTTCGGGCGGCGTCGACAGTTCCCTCACCGCCGCCCTGCTGGTGGAGGCCGGCTGGGCGGTGGAGGGGCTCACCCTCTGGCTGATGAGCGGCAAGGGGGCCTGCTGCGCCGAGGGGCTGGTGGATGCCGCCGGCATCTGCGAGCAGCTGGGGGTGCCGCACCACGTGGTGGATTCGCGCGAGCGCTTCCGTGAGCAGATCGTGGAGGTGCTGGTGCAGGGCTACGGCGAGGGCATCACGCCGCTGCCCTGTTCCCGCTGCAACCGGGAGGTGAAATTCGGCCCGATGCTGGCCTGGGCCAGAGAAGAACGGGGCATCGAGCGGATCGCAACGGGCCACTACGCCCGGGTGCGCCACGCCGCCGAAACTGGCGGCCGCCACCACCTGCTGCGCGGCCTCGATGGCCACAAGGACCAGAGCTACTTCCTCTACGACCTGCCCCAGGAGGTGCTCGGCCGGCTGGTGTTTCCGCTCGGGGAACTCACCAAGCCCGACACCCGGCTCGAGGCGGCCCACCGCGGCCTACGCACCGCCAGCAAGCCGGAAAGCCAGGACCTCTGCCTGGCCGACCACCACGGCTCGATGCGCGCCTTCCTCGATGCCTACCTGCCGCCCCGCCCCGGCGAGATCGTCCTCCCAAACGGCACCGTGGTGGGCTCCCACGACGGCATCGAGCACTTCACGATCGGCCAGCGCAAGGGCCTGGGGGTGGCCTGGATCGAGCCGCTGCACGTGGTGCGGCTCGATGGGGCCATGAACCGGGTGGTGGTGGCCCCCCGCCGGGAGGCGGCTCGGGCCGCCTGCACCGTGGGGGCGGTGAACTGGATCTCGATCGACCCGCCGCTGGAGCCCCTGGAGGTGGAGGTGCAGCTGCGCTACCGCAGTGCGCCGGTGGCGGCCCGGCTCAGGCCCGTGGCCCCCGAGGCCAGCGACCAGGCCGCCCAGCGACCCCACCGCTGCCACCTCGACTTCCCGGAAGAGCAGTTCTCGATCACCCCCGGCCAGGCGGCGGTGTTCTACACCGGCGCCGTGGTGCTGGGGGGCGGGCTGATCCAGCGGGAGGGCAGCGGAGCTGGGGGCTGAACCGAACCGGGCGGATCACCAGTGGGGATCGGTGGCCAGCTCCACCACCAGCACGCCCCGGGCGCTGAAGGGCACCCGGGCGATGCAGGCCCGCACCATCTGGCCGTTCACTTCGATCTCACAGGCGCCGCAGCTACCCCCCAGGCAGCCCACAGGGATGGTCTGCCCCGCCTCCCGGGCCACCTCCAGCCAGTCGCGGCCCACGGGGGTCTCGCTGGTGGAGCCATCGGGCCACCGAATCGAGACGGTGCGCGGCGCGGCCGGATCCGTCATCCGCCGCCGCCCACGACCCCGGCGGGCGCAACCTCCTCCACCGGACCCACCACCTCGAGGCGCAGGCCACTGGCCTCGAGCAGCACATCGGCGCAGGAGCGCAGGCTCCAGCGCTCCAGGCTGAGGTCCACGGGCGGCTCGCCCGCCGCCGGCGGCAGGGGACGCAGCTGCACCTGCAGGCCATTCACCCCCTCACCGTCCCGCAGAGGCATCACCTCCAGGCCCTCCAACACCGGCACCGGCCGCCGGTCGAGGGCCGCCGCCAGGCGCAGCAGCAGGGCCATGGTGGCCACGGTGCGGCGCTGGTCGCGCCCCTCGATCAGCTGCCACGATTCATGGCGCTTCTTGGGCAGGCCGCGGCGGTGGTAGCGGGCGATGGCCGCCACCATCAGGTGCTCGGCCTGGGAATAGCCCAGCAACTCGCCGTGGCGGATCAGGTACCAGGTGTGCTTGTGGTACGCGGCGATGTTGATGTGCTTGCCGCAGGTGTGCAGCTGCGCCGCCGCCCAGAGCAGCTCGCGGCCGTCACCGTCGTCGTGGTGGAGCAGCCCCCGGGTCTGGCGGTAGAGGCTGTCGGCCAGGGCGGCGACGCGATCGGCCTGGGCGCGGTCCACGCCATAGGCCTGGGCCAGCTGCCACACGGTGCGCTGGCGGATCGTGCGCTGGTAGGAGAAGCGATCGCCCAGCAGGCCGTTGCGCAGCATCCAGTCGACGATCAGCCCCTCCCGCAGGGCCCGTTCGCACACCACCAGCTCGCGGGCCTGGAGCATGGCCATGGCGGTCTGCATGATCAGCACCCCGGGCACGATGATCTCGGCCCGGCGCTCGTTGATCATCGGAAGGGCGCGGCGCTGCTCCGGCGTCATCGCCAGCAGGCGATCCAAGATCTGGTCGATCCGCTGGCGGCTGATCCGGTAGCCCTGGAAGCGCAGCGGCGGCTTGGGGTCGTCGGCGGCGGCCAGGGCCGCCAGGGCCATGGCGGTGCCGCTGGTGCCCACCATCACGGGCCGGCCATTGCCCGCCAGGGCCGCCTTCACCTGGGCCACGGCCGGATCGAGGGCCCCCTGGATGTAGGCCTCCAGGAAGGAGCGCCGCTCCGCCGGCAGCGGTTCGGTGCGGATGAAGTTCCGCTGCAGCCGCACCGCGCCGATGCGGGTGCTGGTGAGCACCCGCGCATCGCGGCCGTCCGCCAGGAGCAGCTCGGTGGAGCCGCCGCCGATGTCGAGGATCAGGTGGGGCTGCTCCCCGAAGGCCATGCCGGAGAGCACCCCCAGGTAGATCAGCCGCGCCTCCTCCGGGCCAGAAACCAGATCCACTTCCAGATCCAGCTGCTCCTGCAGGGCCAGCAGGAAGTCGCGGCCGTTGGGCGCCTCCCGCACGGCGCTGGTGGCGGCGGTCACGATCTGCTCCACCCCGTGGCTGGCGGCCAGGTCGCGGCAGTGGCGCAGGGTGCGGAAGGCCCGCTCGATCGCGGCGGCGCTGAGGTCGCCGCTCTCGGGATCCCGCTCCCCCAGCCGGGTGGTGGACTTCTCCGCCAGCACCACGCTGAAGCTGCGCAGGGCGGGGTCTACCTCCGCGATCAGCAGATGGATCGAATTGGTGCCGATGTCGATCGCGGCCACCCGCCGCAGGTCGGACGTGGCCACGGCTGGGGTCTGGACCATCGAAAACGCCGCCGGGGCAGGGGCGGCGCCACTTTGCCATCCGGCGCCCGCCCTAGGGTGCGAGCGAGCGGAACGGCTGCATGGCCACCAACGGCATGGCCCCGAACCCCCGGGCCGCCCGGCTGCGGGCCTGGTTCGAGCTGCTGCGCTGGCACAAGCCCAGCGGCCGGCTGATCCTGCTGATCCCGGCCGGCTGGGCCCTCTGGCTCACCCCGGCCACGCCCCCGGATCCGGTGCTGGTGGGCTGGATGCTTCTCGGCGGACTGGCGGTGAGCGGCGCCGGCTGCATCGCCAACGACCTCTGGGACCGGCGCATCGATCCCCAGGTGGCCCGCACCCGCACCCGTCCCCTGGCCGACGGGCGCCTCGGGGTGGCGGAGGCGGTGGCCCTGCTGCTGCTCTTCCTGGTGCTGGCCCTGCTGGTGGTGCTGGCCCTGCCGGCCGCCGGTCGCGGCCTCTGCCTGCTGCTGGCCGTGGCCGCCCTGCCGCCGGTGCTGCTCTACCCCTCGGCCAAGCGCTGGTTCGCCTACCCCCAGGCCGTGCTGGCGCTCTGCTGGGGCTTCGCGGTGCTGATCCCCTGGGCCGCGGCCACCGGCTCCCTTTCCGGCGGGGCCCCGCTGGCGCTCACCTGGCTGGCGGCGGTGGTGTGGACCTTCGGCTTCGACACCGTGTACGCCATGAGCGACCGGGAGGACGACGCCGCCCTGGGGGTGCGCAGCAGCGCCCTCAGCCTGGGGCGCCACGCCGCCGCGGCGGTGGCCCTCTGCTACGGCATCGCCTTCCTCACCCTGGCGGCGGCGGCGGCGCTGCAGGGGGTGGAGCTGATCTTCTGGCCCCCGGCCCTGCTGGCCGGCGGCGGCATGCAGCGGGAGGCCTGGGCGCTGCGGCGCGAACCCCTGCCCCGCTCCCACTACGACCGCCACTTCCTGCGCCAGGTGCAGCTCGGTGCCCTGCTGCTGCTGGCCCTGGTGCTGGGGCGGGCGGCGGCATGAGCCAGCCCTGGCCCCCGCCGCTGCGCCGCGGAGATCCGGTGCACCTGGTGGCGGCCAGCTCGACCCTGGCGGGGCCCGGGGCAGCCGAGCGGCTGGCGGCGGGCGTGGCCCTGCTTGAATCCTGGGGCTTGGTGGTGGAGCCCGCCGAAGCGGAGCGGGTGCTGGGGCGCCAGTGGGGCTACCTGGCCGGCCGCGACGAGGAGCGGGCCGCCGACCTGACGCCCGGGGCCGCCCTGCTGGCCTGCGTCCGTGGCGGCTGGGGGGCGGCCCGGCTGCTGGAGCGCCCCCTGGAGCTGCCCGCGGGCTGGCTGCTGGGCTTCTCGGATGTCACCTCCCTGCTGTGGGCGCAGCTGGCCCAGGGGAAGCGGGGCGGCATCCACGGTCCGCTGCTCACCAACCTGGCGGCGGAGCCGGCCTGGAGCCAGGAGCGGCTGCGCGCCCTGCTGTTCGGCGAGCCCCTGCCGGCGCTCCAGGGGGAGGGCTGGCGCGGCGGGGTGGCGGAGGGACCCCTGCTGGCGGCGAACCTCACCGTGGCCACCCACCTGCTGGGCACCCCCCATCTGCCGCAGCTGCGCGGCGCGATCCTGGTGCTCGAGGAGGTGGGGGAGGTGCCCTACCGGATCGATCGGCTGCTCACCCATTGGCGCCTCAGCGGCGCCCTGGCTCAGCTGGCGGGGCTGGCCTTCGGCAGCTTCCTGGGCTGCGAGGAAGACGGCCAGGAGGAACGCGCCGGGGAAACCCCTTCCGAAACCGATGGGGATCCCCGCGAGCCGCAGCCCCCCGACCGCTTCGGCCTGGGGGAGGTGCTGCGGGAGCGCAGCCTCGATCTGGGCATCCCCGTGGTGGCGGAGCTGCCGGTGGGCCATGCCCCCGGCAACGGGGCTCTGCCGCTGGGGGCCTGGGCCCGCCTCGACGGAGACCGCGGCACCCTGGAGCTTCTGGGCCCCTGAAGCCGCTCAGGCCGCCCGGCGGCCCGCCAGCACGGCCTCGGCGATGGTGAGATCGAAGGGGGTGGTGATCTTGATGTTCGAGGGCGGCGCCTCGATCACCCGCACCGGCCAGCCCAGCCGCTCGAACAGGGAGGCGTCGTCGGTGACGCTCCAGCCCTCGGCCTCGGCCCGTTCATGGCCCTGGCGGAGCTGCTCCACCGCGAAGCCCTGGGGGGTCTGGGCACCCCAGAGCCAGGCCCGGTCCGGGGTTTCCTGGATCACCCCCTCGCCATCCACCCGCTTGATCGTGTCGGTCACGGGGGCGGCGGCGATCACGGCGGCGCCGGCCTCCACGGCCGCGGCACAGCGGGCGATCAGCTCGGGCTCCACCAGGCAGCGGGCGCCGTCGTGGATGAGCACATGCCGGGCCTCCGGCGGCAGGGCCGCCAGGCCCCTGCGCACGGATTCCTGCCGCGTGTCGCCCCCCTGGATCCACACCACCGGCCGCCCGGGCCGCGCCGCCGCCACGGTCGCGGTGATCGCCTCCTGATCCACCGGCTGACCCACCAGGCCGATCCAGGAGATGGCCCCACAGGCCAGGGCCGCCTCCAGGGTCCAGGCGAGGACCGGCCGGCCCGCCACCTCCAGCAGCAGCTTGTTGCCGTCGGCCCCCATGCGGCGGCCGCTGCCGGCGGCGGCGATCAGCAGATGCACAAGCGGGTCCCGGGAAACCGGGCGGCGCAGGAATCGCTCCATACAATCAGGCCGCCACGCCCGCCCCTGCCCGATGCGCGCCCTCTTTCTGATCCCGGGCGACAGCGTCAGCCAGCTGCAGGCCCTGCCGGCGGTGGCCGCCACGGCCGAGCAGCTCGGAGCCCAGGTGCAGGTGGCCTGCCGGCCCACGGCGGCGGGGGTTTGGAAGCTGCTGCCGGCGGTGGAGAAGACCCTGCCGATCAGCTTCGAGCAGGCGAGCCTGGCGGACTGGGCCAACCTGCTGGGCCTGGTGCGGGAACCGGATTTCCAGGTCTGCGTGAACCTGCTGGCGGGCGGCCCCGGCAGCCGGGCCGTGGATCTGCTGCTCACCATGAGCCACATCCCCACCCGGGTGGCCTCCGCCGGCTTCGCGGTCACCGAGCGGGTGGTGCACACCAGCCAGGGCTGGCCGGCCCAGGACCTGCAGACCTGGCTGCGCCCCCTGGGGGTGCGCCTGGAGGCCGGCGCCTACCGCCTCCCCCTCTCCCGCCCCGACCTGGACGCTGCCGCCGCGGCCCTGCCCGCCGGTGACGGCCCGATGCTGCTGCTGGCACCCTCCGGCGGCTCCAGCGACTGGCCCGCCCCCCGCTGGCAGGAACTACCGCAGCGCATCCGCAGCCGCCTTCCGGATCTGCGCTCCCTGGCGGTGGCTCCGGCCGGCGAGGGCGCCGCGGCGCTGCGGGAGCGGGCCGCCCTGCTGGCCGCCTCCGATGTGGTTCTCGCCAGTGATCCGCTCACGGTGGAGCTGGCCCTGCTCTGCGGGCTTCCCCTGGTGGCCCTGGGCCGTGATCCGGCCACCCTGCCGGCCCGGCAGGGGGTGGCGGGGCTCGGCGCCGCAGCCGGCAGCCTGGCGGATCTGCCGCTGGAGCCGGTGCTGCAGGCCCTCGGTCTGGGTTGAGGATCGGGGGGACCCTGGAGCGGCGCCATGATTCCCGCCCTGCGCCGCCGCCGCCGCCCCCCCTCCAGCCGCCTGCGCCGCCCCTGGCGCACCCCGCTGGTCGCCCTGGCGATCGTGGTGAACGCCTCCGCCCTGGGCTACCGGCTCACCGAGGGCTGGGACTGGGGCGACTGCTACTGGATGGTGGCGATCACGATCAGCACCATCGGCTACGGGGAGGTGAATCCCCTCTCCCCGGGCGGCCGGCTGGTCACGGCCCTCTCGATCGTGGGCGGGCTGATCGTGGTGCAGCTCACGATCCAGGGGGTGCTGGGTCTCACAGAATCGGGCTACTTCCGGCGCCTGCGCGAGCGCCGCTTCCGCCGCTGGCTCCACACCATGCAGAACCACGTGATCCTCTGCGGCTACGGGCGGATCGGCCGCGAGATCGCCGAACAGCTGAGCCGGGAGGAGGTGCCGTTGCTGGTGGTGGAGCTCGATGACGAGCGCCGGCGGGAGGCGGAGGAGCGGGGCCTGGCGGTACTCAATGCCGATGCCACCCTCGACGAGACCCTGCTGGAGGCGGGCATCCACCGCTGCCGCAGCCTGGTGGCGGCCCTGCCCAGCAACGCCGCCAACCTCTATGTGGTGCTCAGCGCCCGGGGGCTCGCCCCCCGCTGCCGCCTGATCGCCCGCTCCGACAGTGCCGAGGCGGAGCGCAAGCTGCGCCTGGCCGGCGCCGACCAAGTGGTGAGCCCCTACGTGGCGGGCGGCCGCACCATGGCCGCCACCGCCCTGCGGCCCCTGGCTGTAAGCTTCATGGAGCTTCTGGCCGGCTCCAACTGCGAGGTGGAGGAGTTTCAGCTCAGCAGCGACCCGCGCCTGCTGGGGAACCTCAGCGGCCGCACCCTCACCGAACTGGCCCTGCGCCGCCGCACCGGGGCCCTCGTGCTGGCCATCCGCAACCCGGAGGCCCCTCTGCAGCCGGTGCCCACCTACCGCGGCACCCCCTACCAGCAGCCCACGGCCTCGCTGATCGCCAACCCCGATGGCGACGTGCGGCTCGGCGCCGGCCAGCTGCTGGTGGCCCTGGGCAGCAAGGAGCAGCTGCAGTCGCTG
Source organism: Synechococcus sp. (assembly GCA_046081905.1). Taxonomy (GTDB): domain Bacteria; phylum Cyanobacteriota; class Cyanobacteriia; order PCC-6307; family Cyanobiaceae; genus CBW1002. The sequence goes on from JBJTWS010000200.1 coordinate 8,757, forward strand.
GCGGAGCTGCTGGGTCCCGCCCTCGAGGGGGTGGAAACCATGCAGGACTAGGCGGCACATACGATCGGCCCCGCCCCTGCCCCCGCCGCGCCCATGACCGAAGCAGCCTCCGCCGCCCCTCTCGCGGGCCAGGTGGCCCTGGTGACGGGTGCCAGCCGCGGCATCGGGGCGGCGATCGCCCGGGAACTCGCGAGCGCCGGCGCCACCGTGGTGGTGAACTACGCCAGCTCACCGGCGGCGGCCGAAGCGGTGGTGGCCGGGATCGAGGCGGCCGGCGGCCGGGCCTGGGCCCACCAGGCCAACGTGGCCGACGAAGCCCAGGTGGACGGGATGGTGAAGGCGGTGCTGGAGCAGGAGGGGCGCCTGGATGTGCTGGTGAACAACGCCGGCATCACCCGCGACGGCCTGCTCCTGCGCATGAAGAGCGCCGACTGGCAGAGCGTGATCGACCTCAACCTCACCGGCGTGTTCCTCTGCACCCGCGCCGTGAGCCGCTCGATGCTGAAGGCCCGCTCGGGGCGCATCATCAACATCACCTCGGTGGTGGGCCTGATGGGCAACCCCGGCCAGGCCAACTACAGCGCCGCCAAGGCCGGCGTGATCGGCCTCACCCGCAGCAGCGCCGCCGAGTTCGCCAGCCGCGGCGTCACCGTGAACGCCGTGGCCCCCGGCTTCATCGAGAGCGACATGACCGCCGAGCTCGACAAGGAGCCGATCCTGGCCGCGATTCCCCTGGGCCGCATGGGCCAGCCCGCCGAGGTGGCCAGCGCCGTGCGCTTCCTCGCCGCCGATCCCGCCGCCGCCTACATGACCGGACAGGTGCTGCAGGTGGATGGCGGCATGGTGATGCGCTGAACCCGGCGGCGGCTCACTCGCCCGAGGCGGCGGGATCGGGCTGGATCGGCTGCACCAGGTCGTCGCGCAGGCGACGGATGCGCTGCAGCAGCCGCAGCCGCCGCCGCCGCGCCGTGATCGTGAGGAAGAGGCGGATCGGCA